>NZ_JAALED010000095.1:0-7619 GCF_014145155.1 Dietzia sp. B19
CGGGCCGGTGCGCCCTTCGTCGTCGTCCGGCGAAGCCCCACCCACTCCGGACGGACCCCCGTCCCGGACCCGGGCACCACCGGCAGGCGCGGTGGCCGCCTGCGCGGTGCCCGACTCCAGCGCCTCGACTCGCTGCAACAGCGCGATCATGGAGTCGTCGGCGGAGGGCAGGAGCAGCTTGGCGCAGAGGATCTCCAGCAGCAGCCTGGGCGAGGTGGCGCCGCGCATCGACCCCATCCCCTCGTGCACCATGTCCGCACACCGCGCCAGGGTGGCGGGTCCGATGTTCTCAGCCTGGCGCCGCATGGTGTCGGCCTGCTCGACCGGGGCGTCGACCAGCCCGCGCTCGATGGCCTGGGGCACCGACTGCACCATGATCAGGTCCCGCAACCGCTGGAGCAGGTCGGCGGCGAACCGGCGGGGGTCGAGCCCGGCCTCGATGACCTTGTCGACGGTCCGGAACAGCGTCGCACCGTCACCCGCGGCGAGCGCGTCCACGGTGTCGTCGATCAACGCGACCTCGGTGGCCCCCAGCAGACTCACCGCACGCGAGTAGGTGATGCCGTCCTCGCCCGCGCCCGCCATCAGCTGATCCAGCACGCTCAGCGTGTCACGCGGCGACCCGCCACCCGCGCGGATGACCAGGGGGAAGACCGTGGGCTCGACCCTCACGCCCTCCTGCTCGCTGATCCGCTCGACCAGCCCGCGCATCGACGACGGCGTGAGCAGGCGGAACGGGTAGTGATGCGTCCGCGAGCGGATGGTCGGCAGCACCTTCTCCGGCTCGGTGGTGGCGAAGATGAAGATGAGGTGCTCCGGCGGCTCCTCCACGATCTTGAGCAAGGCGTTGAAGCCCGCGTTGGTGACCATGTGCGCCTCGTCGATGATGAGCACCCGGTACCTGGACGACGCCGGCGCGAAGAACGCCCGCTCACGCAGGTCGCGGGTGTCGTCCACGCCGCCGTGACTGGCCGCGTCGAGCTCGGTGACGTCCAGCGTGCCCGTGCCCCCGGGCGCCAGGGCCACGCACGAGTCGCACTCCCCGCACGGCGTGGCGGTGGGCCCCTCCACGCAGTTCAGCGACCGGGCGAGGATCCGGGCGGACGACGTCTTGCCGCACCCTCGCGGGCCGGAGAAGAGATAGGCGTGGTTGATGCGACCGGAGGACAGGGCCACCGAGAGCGGTTCGGTGACGTGCTCCTGGCCCACGACCTCGGCGAAGGAGGCGGGGCGGTACTTCCGATAGAGGGCCACGTGTAGAGGGTACCCAGGGGGTACGACGGCGAGGTCCGCCCTCCGCGTCCCGGGACACGACCTCCGGAAATGACCGGAGGGGCCGCGTCTCCGCAGCCCCTCCCGACGTCCCTCGCGCGGCGGTGCGGGCCCCCTCAGACCCTCGCGGCGCGGTTCCGGACCAGGATCGAAGCACCGGCCCCTCGCAGCCCCTCAGCCGCACTCCGGTGCCCGATCCCTTGTGGGGTCCGGACGGTAGAGATACAACCATGCCGACCTGCGGGGATCAAGGACCTCCCCTCGTTGACTATTGCTCAACTATGCGGCTGGCGACATACGTGCACGTCAGCGCCACCGCCGCGGTCCCCCTGCGTGCCCACCCGATGGGAACGTGTTGTAGATCACGTTGGGGCATGTCTCGCAGGTGAAGACGGCTCGGCGACCCGCGCCGGAGCGCGAGGGCGGGCGCCCGGCGCACCCGACCCATGGGGGAAGGTGATTAACGAAGGGGGAGGTGCTGTTACATCAGTTTCGTGCGTCGCGGCACGCGGCGAGCAGCGCGCACAGCCCCACGACGTCCATCGCCGTCTCGACCTCGGCCAGCGGCGGCAACGTGGGGGCCAATCGGATGTGCCGATCGTCGGGATCCTGCCCGTACGGATAGGCCGAACCCGCAGGGGTCAGAGCCACCCCGACCGCCTTGGCCAGGCGGACGGTCTCCGTGGCGGTGCCGTCCGGCACCTCGAGGTCGATGAAGTACCCGCCCTCGGGACTCGTCCAGCGGGCCACGTCGTACCCACCGAGCCTCCGGTCCAGCGCGGCGGCGGCCGCCTCGAACTTCGGGGCCACGATCCCGCGGTGCTTCTGCATGTGGTCCCGCACCCCGTCGGCGTCTCCGAAGAAGCGCGCGTGGGCCAACTGGTTGACCTTGTTGGGGCCGATCGACCGGATCCCGGTGTGCCCCAGGTACCAGTCGAGGTTGGGCTCGGAGGCGGAGAGGAACGACACGCCCGCCCCGGCGAAGGTGATCTTGGACGTCGAACACACCTGCAGGAATCGGTTGGGGTGCCCGGCCTCGGCGGCCAGCGAATCCACATCGGGCACCTTGGGGAAGTCCTCGGTCAGCGTGTGCACCACGTAGGCGTTGTCCCAGATCACCCGGAAGTCCGGGGCGGCCGCGGCCATGCGGGCGAGCCGGGACACGGTGTGGTCGCTGTAGACGGTGCCGGTCGGGTTGGAGTAGATCGGCACACACCACATGCCCTTGATCGACGGGTCCGTGGCGACGAGGTGCTCCACCTCGTCCATGTCCGGACCGTCCTGCCCCATCGTCACGGGGATCATCTCGATACCGAGGGCCTCGGTGATGCCGAAGTGACGGTCGTACCCGGGGACCGGGCACAACCAGCGGAGCTTCGGCTCGTCCTTCCACGGACGCTCCGAGTCGGGCGTACCGAACAGCATCGAGAACGTCAGCAGGTCGTACATGATCGACAGGCTCGCGTTGTCCTGGGCGATCACGCGGCCGGCGTCCACGCCCAGGAGTTCGGCGATGATCCCGCGGAGCTCCGGCAGACCGGCGCCGCCGCCGTAGTTACGGACGTCGGTCTTGCCGGCCGTGTGGTCGCCCTCCCCCGGCAGCGCCAGCAGTCGCTCGGAGAGGTCCAACTGCTCGGGTGACGGCTTCCCGCGGGTCAGGTCCAGGGACAGTCCCCGGTCGGCGAGCGAGTCGTACTCGGACGACAACTCGGACTCGAGTCGGGTGAGTTCGTCGGCGGAGAGATCGGACAGCGCCATAGTGGCCTCCGGGAGGTCGACATCGTCGGTGGTGTGTGTACCCAGACGTAAAGGGACCCCGCGCACCCGCCAGAGCCCGCTGACCCTTGCTGCCTTCCGGCCCTGGGGGAGTTCACAGGATGGACGCCGCGCGGGGTCCGGTGACGAGTCTAGCCGTGCCGCCTCCGCCGCTGCACGCAGCCCGGGATGTGGCCGGTGATTCCCGGATGGTTTGCCAGTGGTTGGCCGCGCTGGGTACTCTCGTCCACGGAGGATTCGCCTAGTGGCCTATGGCGCTCGCCTGGAACGCGGGTTGGGGTTTATAGCCCCTCAGGGGTTCAAATCCCCTATCCTCCGCCGCAGACGCGGCCCGGTGCTCTCGAGCCCGGGCCGCGTCTCGCATTTCGGCCGGTGCGCCGGCTGCCCCCACCGCAGCCGAGCCCGCTCGGTAGCATCGCGAACGTGACCGAGATCACCAGTCCGGACGTCGAGCTACGGGTGCTCGTCTACAGCCACGACGCCGCGACCCGCAGCCGCGTCATGTCAGCACTGGGCACGCGCCCGCACCCCGACCTCCCCCGACTGCACTTCACCGAGGTCGCCACGGCACCGGTGGTGATCGAGCACATGGACGCCGGGGGGATCGGTCTCGCGATCCTCGACGGCGAGGCCGCCCCCACCGGCGGGCTGGGTCTGGCCAAGCAGCTGCGCGACGAGCTCGACCACACCCCGCCGATCCTCGTGCTGATCGGGCGCGCGGACGACCGGTGGCTGGCCGACTGGTCCCGGGCCGACGCGTCGGTCCCGCACCCGATCGACCCGCTCCGGCTGCGGGACACCGTCACCTCGCTCCTCGCGCCGACCTGAGCGCCCGCCGCCACGGACGGTCGCCGTTGACGGCCACCACAGACCCCGGAAGTCGTCTGCCGAAAGTCCAGACACACGTCAAAGCAATGTGAGTAGAGTCACAGTCGAGGACCGGGACACCCCGATCTGACAGGGAGTCGGCGGGCCGTCAACCCACCACCACCGGTCGCCGACGATCCCATGCGGTTGCAGGAGAAGTCTGCCCACAGGTGCCTTCTCGAGGAACACGCGAGGAGTGACGCGATGAACGAGTACGTGCCGATCCTGGCCCTCGGGGCCGTCGCCGTCGCCTTTGCCGTCTTCTCCTCGCTGGTCTCCTCGCTGGCCGGTCCGAGCCGGTTCAACAGGTCGAAACTCGAGGCCTACGAGTGCGGCATCCAGCCCACCCCGCAGCCGGTCGGCGGCGGACGGTTCCCGGTGAAGTACTACCTCACCGCGATGCTGTTCATCATCTTCGGCATCGAGATCCTCTTCCTCTATCCGTGGGCCGTCCACTTCGACAACCTCGGGTTGTTCGGGCTGGCCGCGATGGCCCTGTTCGTCTTCAACGTCTCCGTCGCCTACGCCTACGAGTGGCGTCGGGGCGGACTGAGCTGGGACTGACCGGAACCGGGAGGAGGAGACAGTCATGGGACTGGAGGAGAAACTGCCGAGCGGGTTCCTGCTGACCACGGTCGAGCAACTCGCGGGCTACATGCGCAAGGGGTCGCTCTGGCCCGCCACCTTCGGCCTGGCGTGCTGCGCCATCGAGATGATGGCCACCAGTGGCGGCCGCTACGACCTGGCCCGGTTCGGCACCGAGGTGTTCCGGGCCTCCCCCCGCCAGGCCGATCTGATGATCGTCGCCGGCCGCGTCAGCCAGAAGATGGCCCCGGTCCTGCGCCAGGTGTACGACCAGATGGCCGAGCCCAAGTGGGTGCTGGCCATGGGTGTGTGCGCGTCCTCGGGCGGGATGTTCAACAACTACGCGATCGTCCAGGGCGTCGACCACGTCGTCCCCGTGGACATCTACCTGCCCGGATGCCCGCCGCGGCCCGAGATGCTCATGCACGCGATCATCACCCTGCACGACAAGATCCAGCACATGCCCCTCGGCGCCAACCGGGCCGAGGCCGTCCGCGCGGCGGAGCAGGCGGCCCTGGACCAGCGTCCGCTCATCCCCGTCGAGGGGATGTTCCGGTGACCGGCGATCATCCGGTCCCGGCCGATGCCCCGGACCCCGCGGGCCAGGCCGGATCCGACGCGACCACGGTCGGGGTCCGCCACGGCATGTTCGGGGTGCGCGGCTCCGGGGACACCTCCGGGTTCGGCGGGCTCGTGCGCCCGGTCGACATGCCGGGCGGTACCCGGCCGCCCGACGGTGGGGACGACGACGAGGTGGTCGCCGCGCTCACGGCCGCACTGGCATCGCGGGGCGGACCGACCTTCGACGAGGCCGTGGAGAAGGTCGTGGTGCACGGCGGACAGCTGACCCTGCACGTCCGGCGCCGACATCTGCCGGCGGTCGCGCTGACACTCCGGGACGACCCCGCACTCCGCTTCGAGATGTCACTCGGGGCGAGCGGGGTGCACTACCCCGACGCCGCGGGCCACGAACTGCACGTGGTCTACCCGCTCCAGTCGATCACCCACAACCGCCGGCTGCTGCTGGAGGTCTCGGCCCCCGATTCCGATCCGCACATCCCGTCCCTGACCAGGATCTATCCGACCACCGACTGGCACGAGCGGGAGACCTACGACTTCTTCGGCGTCCACTTCGACGGACACCCCTCACTCACCCGCATCCAGATGCCGGACGACTGGGAGGGCCATCCGCAACGCAAGGACTACCCGCTCGGCGGGATCCCCGTGCAGTACAAGGGCGCGACCATCCCGCCCCCGGACCAGCGGAGGGCCTACAGCTGATGGCCGACAGAACCGACTCGGACACCGTCCTCACCGCGACCGGGCAGGACTGGGAGGCGATCAGCGACGCGGCACGGAACGCCGACGACGACCGCATCGTCGTCAACATGGGCCCCCAGCACCCGTCCACTCACGGGGTGCTGCGGCTCATCCTCGAGATCGAGGGCGAGACCGTCACCCGCGCGAGCTGTGGGATCGGCTACCTGCACACCGGTATCGAGAAGAACCTCGAGTACCGCTACTGGACCCAGGGCGTCACCTTCGTCACCCGGATGGACTACCTCTCGCCGTTCTTCAACGAGGTCGCCTACTGCCTCGGGGTGGAACGGCTGCTCGGGATCACCGACCAGATCCCGGAGCGGGCGTCGGTCATCCGGGTGATGCTCATGGAGCTCAACCGGATCTCCTCGCACATGGTCGCGCTCGCGACCGGCGCCCTGGAACTCGGGGCCAGCACCCCCATGCTGTTCGGCTTCCGCGAGCGGGAGATGGTCCTGGACGTCTTCGAGATCATCACCGGTCTGCGGATGAACCACGCCTACGTCCGGCCCGGCGGGGTGGTCCAGGACCTCCCGGACGAGGCCGCGCCCAAGGTGCGCGAACTCCTGGACGTGATGCCCGGCCGCATCCGCGAGATGGAGCTCCTCCTGCGCCAGAACCCGATCTGGAAGATGCGGCTCGAGGGGGTGGGCTATCTCGACCTCACCGGGTGCATCGCCCTCGGGGTGACCGGACCGGTGCTGCGGGCCAGTGGACTGCCCCACGACGTGCGCCGGACCGATCCGTACTGCGGGTACGAGACCTACGAGTTCGACGTGGTGACCGGGTCGGGCAGCGACTGCTACGACCGGTTCGTCATCCGGGTGGACGAGATGAAGGAGTCGCTGAGGATCGTCGAACAGTGCCTGGACCGGCTCGAGCCCGGCCCCGTGATGGTCGACGACCCCAAGATCGCGTGGCCCGCCCAGCTCAAGGTCGGCCCCGACGGCCTGGGCAACTCCGCCGAGCACGTCCGCCACATCATGGACAGCTCGATGGAGGCCCTGATACATCACTTCAAGCTGGTCACCGAGGGGTTCGCGGTGCCCCCGGGACAGGTGTACGTGCCGGTCGAGTCGCCCCGCGGCGAGCTGGGAGTGCACATGGTCTCGGACGGCGGCACCCGCCCGTACCGGGTCCACTACCGCGATCCGTCGTTCACCAACCTGCAGGCGGTGGCCGCGATGTGCGAGGGCGGGATGCTCGCCGACGTGATCGCCGCCGTCGCCAGCATCGACCCGGTGATGGGGGGTGTCGACCGATGAGCGGCGAGCCGGTCTTCCTCCAGTTCGGTCAGAAGCCCGACGAACCGGGCGCCATCGTCCACCCGGGC
Source organism: Dietzia sp. B19 (assembly GCF_014145155.1). Lineage (NCBI taxonomy): Bacteria > Bacillati > Actinomycetota > Actinomycetes > Mycobacteriales > Dietziaceae > Dietzia > Dietzia sp. B19. The sequence goes on from NZ_JAALED010000095.1 coordinate 7,154, forward strand.
GCACGGCGGACGTACCCGGACGAGGTCCGGGAGCGTCTGGCCGCCGATGCCGCCGTGATCGTCGCCCGCTACCCGCAGGACAGGTCGGCGCTGCTCCCGCTGCTGCACCTCGTGCAGGCGGAGGACGGGCACATCACCCCGGCCGGTATCGAGTTCTGCGCCCGGGTGCTCGACCTGACCGCGGCCGAGGTGATGGCGGTGGCGACGTTCTACTCGATGTACCGCCGCACCCCGACGGGTGACTACCTGGTCGGCGTGTGCACCAACACGCTCTGCGCGGTGATGGGCGGGGACGAGATCCTGGCCTCCCTCGCCGAGCACCTCGAACTCGACGGCCCCGGCACCACGGACGACGGCAGGGTGACCCTGGAGCACATCGAGTGCAACGCCGCCTGCGACTACGCCCCGGTGGTGATGGTCAACTGGGAGTTCTTCGACGACCAGACCCCCGCCTCGGCCCGGCGGG
>NZ_JAALED010000096.1:0-3743 GCF_014145155.1 Dietzia sp. B19
GATGGTGATGATCGGCGTCGATCTCGACGACGACGAGGTGACCCGGTTCCTCGACGACTCCGTGCTGGCGCCGGGGGAGGCGGTCGACGCGGACGCCGATCTGGGCCTGCACCCGTACCTGGTGGGCGACCCGGACTCCAGTGACGTCGAGGAGTGGATCTACGACGAACAGCGCGTCGCGCCCCTCACCGGAGCGGCCGCGATGCTGGCGGATCCCGAGGATCCCGAGGCATTCGATCCAGCTTTCACTCCCTGAGTGCACTCCGGTTGGGAAGCGGGGTGGGGCACCCCCGGGGACATCGGTCGTCGGCGGCCGACTGGGATCGGCATCAGCCCGGCCACGTGCGTATAGTGGCGCTGACGATGGTGATGTGTGGCACTTGCGGGGGGTCGTCCCCTACTCGCGGTGGGGGTATGCCACGGACGTGGGAGGAGACCTCATGGACGAGGAGAATGCCGGCCGTGGTGTAGCCGGGAGTGCCGCGAGCGATGCGCAGCGGCGTCGGCGTGATCTGGCGTCCGTCCGCAGCGCGATCTCCGCCCTGCGGGAGGCCACGGGCATCCCGGTGACCATCGGTGGGGTCGTCGGAGAGGGCCACACCCTCGTGCTCTCCGAGTCCCTCGGGATGCGGACTTCGGCGATGAAGGATCTCATGATCCACTACGGCGCCGGGGTCGGCGGCCGGGTCATGGCGACCGGTAAGCCGGTCGGTGTGGCCGATTACCCGCGCGCCGGTGTGATCACTCACGAGTACGACCTGCCCGTGCTGTCCGAGGGGTTGCGGTCGATGGCGGCGATCCCGGTCGTGGTGGGCAAGGACGTGCGGGCCGTGCTCTACGCCGGCGTGCACTCCTCGGTCCGTTTCGGCGAGAAGGTCCTCAATCAGATGGCGGCCACGGCCCGCGCCCTCGAGCAGGAGATCGCGGTCAACGACGCCCTCGCGGCCCGAGGCGCGGCCCCGATGGGCCCGGGAGCGGGTGAGGGGCGCTGGGACGACGTCCTGTCCAACGAGCGCATGCGCGACACCCATGCCCGGCTGCGGATGCTGGCCTCCCGGACCGAGGACCCGGACGTGCGTGCCGAGCTCGAACGGATCTGCGCCGAGATGGTCTCCCCGCCGCCGGAGATGCCCACGGCACGCCTGTCGCGCCGCGAGCTCGACGTGTTGGCCTGCGTCGCGCAGGGCAAGACGAACATCGAGACGGCCGCCGACATGGGGATCGGTGCGGAGACGGTGAAGAGCTACCTGCGCTCGGTCATGCGCAAACTCGATGCGCACACCAGATTCGAGGCGGTCAACGCGGCGCGTCGGATGGGCGTTCTGCCCTGACCCCCGGGGCGGCTGCACGCTCGGGCACGGCGGTTCGGGGACAGCGGAGCGGCTCGGGCACAGGAGAGCGGCTCTGGCACTGCGGCCGGGGTCCGGGAGCTCCGGATTAATCAGCCGCGATCGGCGCCGCGCTCGCCGCCGGGAACCCAGAGGACGTCGCCCTCCGGATTGGCCACCCGTCCCAGGACGAACAGAAGGTCCGACAGGCGGTTGAGATACTTGGCCGGCAGCACGGACGTGGTCTCGGGGTATGCCTCGACGGCGGCCCAGGCGGCTCGCTCGGCGCGCCTCACCACCGTCCGGGCGACGTGCAGGTGGGCGGCGCCGGGGGTTCCACCGGGCAGGATGAACGAGGTCAGGTCGGCGAGTTCGGCGTTGAACTCGTCGATCCACCCCTCCAGTCGCTCGATGTAGGACTGCTCGATCCGCAACGGGGGGTACTCGGGGGCGTCGACAACAGGAGTGGAGAGGTCGGCCCCGGCGTCGAAGAGGTCGTTCTGTACGACCCGGAGCACGGAGGCGATGCGGCTGTCGAGATCGCCGCAGGTCAGGGCTACCCCCAGGGCGGCATTGGCCTCGTCGCAGTCCGCGTAGGCGTCCAGTCGGGCGTCGTTCTTGCTCACCCGGGAGAAGTCGGACAGTCCCGTGGTGCCGTCGTCGCCGGTCCGGGTATAAATCTTGGTGAGATGCACAGCCATGACGCCAACCTACGCGTGCGCGGTCGAGCGGTCGCGTGGTCGCCTCGCCCGGTCGCGCGTTGCCGTGGTCGCCTCGCCCGTTCGCGTGGCCCCGAGGGTGCGCGGGCTCCGCTGGTCGCCCCGGTTCTCGCCTAAGGTGGACCGCGTGAGCGGTAACCCCACGTCCCGCGAGGAGAGCTTCCTCGTCACCGGCGGCACCAGACTGGCCGGCGAGGTCTCTGTCGCCGGCGCCAAGAACAGCGTGCTCAAGCTGATGGCGGTGGCACTGATGGCGGAGGGGCGGACCACACTGACCAACTGCCCGGACATCTCCGACGTGCCCGCGATGGCCGACGTGCTGCGGCACCTGGGGTGCACCGTCGAGATCTCGGGCGGAACGGTGGTGATCGACACGCCGGCGGACCTGGGGCACGTCTCGGACGACAAGGCCGCGCAGCGACTGCGGGCATCCGTCTGCATCCTCGGGCCCCTCGTCGGTCGCTACCACCGTGCCGAGCTGGCGATGCCGGGCGGAGATGCGATCGGGGACCGGCCACTCAACTGGCACCGCGAGGCGCTCGAGAAGCTGGGCGCCACCACGAGGATGGATCACGGCCGACTGGTCGCCGAGGCCACCGAACTGACGGGCGCCAGGTACACGCTCGCGTTCCCCTCCGTGGGTGCCACGGAGACTTTTCTGTTCGGCGCGGTTCTGGCCCGCGGCACCTCGACGCTGGTCAACGCCGCCCGGGAACCAGAGATCGTCGACATCTGTGACCTGTTGTCCAAGATGGGTGCCCGCATCAGCGGGGCCGGGACGAGCACCATCACCATCGACGGTGTCGAGACACTGACGCCGGTGAGTCACCGGGTGATAGGGGACCGGATCGTCGCCGCCACCTGGGCGATGGGCGCCGTGATGACGCGGGGTGACGTGACCGTCACCGGCATCGATCCCATGTTCATCCACGTGGTGCTGGAGAACCTCCGCGGCGCGGGGGCGCAGGTCTCGACCGGTCCGGACTGGGTCCGGGTCATCCAGGAGGGCCGTCCCCGCGCGCGGGACGTGCGGACCCTGCCGTTCCCCGGCTTCCCGACCGATCTCCAGCCGATGGCGATCGCCCTCGCCTCCGTGGCGGACGGCGCGTCCGTGATCACCGAGAACCTCTTCGAGGCACGATTCCGCTTCGTCGAGGAGATGGTGCGCATGGGAGTCGATGCCGAGACCGACGGGCACCACGCAAAGATCCGGGGCCGTGAACGCCTGGACTCCGCGACCGTGTGGGCCAGTGACATCCGCGCCGGCGCGGGCCTGGTCCTCGCCGGGATGTGCGGGGACGCCGTGACCGAGGTCTGCGAGATCTTCCACATCGACCGCGGGTACCCGGACTTCCTCGAGAAGGTGCGGTCCCTGGGGGGCCGGATCGAGCGCGTCGACACCCACAGGTGACGCGAGCGGCCTCGCGGCTTTCTGGCCGTTGACCTGGCGATTTGCGTTTGGGTTCACGTCTGCGTAACTTATTGGAAGTCGCCGAGAGCGAGCCCGGACCGAGAGGCCCGGGCCGAGGCAGGTGGCGGTTTTCAGATGGTTGTGCGGGCCCGGTTTTGACTTGGTGGGTCTGTGTGGCTAGGCTGGAGAAGTTGCCCCGAAATGGGTGGCGAAGAGTGTGAGTCCCTCGTGATCCGGTGGTCGGTGACTGTCCGGGGAGCGGTGTGGTGGTGTTGTTTGAGAACT
>NZ_JAALED010000097.1:0-8167 GCF_014145155.1 Dietzia sp. B19
CGCGCGGAGGGCCCCGCCACCGGCGCCGAGACGGTCGCCGACTCGCCGGGGCCGTTCCTCGTGGTGGCGCCCTCGTCGGTCGTGCCCAACTGGGAGGCCGAGGCCCGGAGGTTCGTGCCCTCGCTGCGCGTGGCCCGACGCTCGGCCACGGAGAGCAAGTCGCCCACGACCGTGGCCGAGGACGCGGCCGTCCACGACATCGTGGTCACCTCCGCGACCGTCCTGCGACTGAACGCCGAGGCGTACGCGGGGATCGAGTGGGCCGGGGTGATCCTGGACGAGGCCCAGCAGGCCAAGAACCCCTCGTCCAAGCTGTTCGCCGCTCTCGCCGGGCTGCGGGCCGACTTCCTGCTCGCGGTCACCGGCACGCCCATGGAGAACAACCTCACCGAACTGTGGGCGATCGCGGCCCTGTCCTGTCGGGGGGTGCTGCCCGACGCCAAGGAGTTCCGCGCGCTGTTCCGGACCCCGATCGAGAAGGACGGCGACGCCGAGGCACTGCGTCGCCTGCGCCGCCGACTGCGGCCGTTCCTGCTGCGGCGCCGCAAGGAGTTGGTGGCCGGCGAGCTGCCGCCACGCACCGATGCGGTGATGGAGGTAGAACTCTCGGTCGCGCACCGCCGGGTCTACGAGCGCGAGCTCGCCCGTCAGCGGGCATCGCTGCTCGCGCTGCTAGACGACTTCGACTCCAACCGAATCAGCATCCTCGCCGGCCTCACCGTGCTGCGCCGGCTGTGCCTGGACCCCTCGCTGGTGGACCCCGATCACGCATCCATCCCCTCCGCCAAGACCGATGAGCTCATCGCGTCGCTGCGGGAGGTCGTGGCCGAGGGGCACCGGGCGCTGGTGTTCAGCCAGTTCACCAGCTACCTCGACACGGTGGTCGACAGGCTGCACGCCGAGGGGATCACGGTCGCTCACCTCGACGGCAGGACCACCGACCGAGCGGGAGCCGTCGGCAGGTTCACGGAGGGTGGCGCGCAGGTGTTCTGCCTGAGCCTCAAGGCCGGGGGAGTGGGCCTCAACCTGGTGGGCGCCGACTACGTCTTCCTCCTGGACCCGTGGTGGAACCCGGCCACCGAGGCGCAGGCCGTGGACCGTGCGCACCGGATCGGTCAGACCCGCCCGGTGCTGGTCTACCGGATGGTCGCCCGAGACACCATCGAGGAGCGGGTGGTGGAGTTGCAGCGGCGCAAGGCCGAGCTCTTCGCGTCCGTGCTGGATAGGGGGGAGCACTTCTCCGCGGCACTCACGGCCGACGACCTGCGGGGGCTGATCGAGTAGCGGCGCGGGTGATCACCGCACCGCCGGCATCGCCAACCCCGCGGCCACCGCGGCCCCGAAGAGTGCCGTGTCCCGGGACGGGGAGAACACGACCCGCGGCGTCGGGATGGTGTGCGGCAGCGTGTGCAACTGCTCGGCGACCGGCCCGTGCAGCGCCTCGCCCAGGCCCACCACGATCCCGCCGGTGAGCAGGACCGTGCGCGGCCGGAACAACTGGACGGCGTCCACCACGAAGGAGCCCACCCGGTGGGCGTAGATCTCGGCGGCACCGTCGCCGTGTTCCCGCTCGAGGTCGTAGAGCCCGTGCCCGCCCAGACCCCACCACGCCTCGGTGGTGCCGCCGTCCACGACCAGCCGCCAGTGCCCGAGGTCCCACCCGGTGGGCCCGCACGGGTGGATGAGCGCACCGTGGCGGTTGAGCGCCCCGAAGGACAGGGTGGTGCCCAGGGAGATGGCGATGCCGCCGAACTCGACGTCCGGCAGCTGGGTCAGGGCCAGGGCGTGGGCATCGCCGTGACCGATCACGGACACCGGGGCGTCCAGGAGGGCGACCAACTGGGAGCGCATCGGCCCCTCGGCCCAGGCGGCGGCGCGGGAGGCCTCGATGACCCCACGGTCGGCGTCGACGTGCCCGCTGACAGACACGCCGACGCCGCTGGGGAGGGGATCGACGGCCCGGATCACCGCGGCCAGATCCTCGGCGGTGGCCACCTCGGCCCCGTGGACTCCCACCACGCGGCCGTCGACCACGGCACCGATCCGCGTCCCGCTGCCGCCGATGTCGACGACGACGCCGTTCCTCATCAGATCGCCTCCCGTTCCACACCGACCATTGTCACCAATAGTTCGTAGCGGGCGGGCCATTGGGTGTGGTGGGGTGCTACCCGGTATCGGTGCTACCCCGTATCGATGTTGCGGATCGGGTCGCTCGCCTGGCCCACGGTTCCGCAGTAGAGCTTGGCCGACTCCTGGTTCAGCGTCACCTCCATGCCGGCGGGATCGGACTGCCCCTTCTCGTCGAGGAAGGTGGTGATCACCTCGCGCTGGTCCTCGGGCGGCATCTCCATGTAGTCGCCGCAGGTGGTGTCACCGCCCTGGTTGGGGTCCATCGCGTTGCAGCCGGTCAGGGTCGCCAGCACGAGGGCGGCGGTGGCGACCGGGACGGCCAGCGTCGCGGATCGGGTGCGGGTGGGCATGGGGACCTCCGGGGGGATGACGACGACGAGGTGAGCGGTCGATGAGGTGAGCGTAGGCGCGCGGGGTGACGGACATCACCATTCGACCGGGATTCGGCGGAGCGCATCGGGAGTTCTAGTAGATATGACAACATCTTTTGAGGTTCCGACCGCCCTGACCCTGGACTCCGCTGCGCAGGACCTGCTCTTCCGGGAGGCCCGTTCCGCCAACGCGTTCACCGACGAGCCCGTCACCGACGAGCAGCTCCGCGCGATCTATGACCTGGTCAAGTGGGCCCCGACGTCGATGAACAACCAGCCGCTGAGGATCGTCGTGGTGCGGTCCGAGGAGGCCAAGGCCCGACTGTTGCCGCACCTGGCCGAGGGCAACCGGGCCAAGACCGCCGCCGCGCCGGCCGTCGCGCTGCTCGCCGCCGATGTGGACTTCCACGACGAACTACCCCGGCTCTTCCCCCACTTCCCCGGCGCCCGCGACCTGTTCGCGGACGAGGCCGCGCGGGCCGGTGTGGCCGAGCTCAACGCGAGCCTGCAGGTCGGCTACACCATCCTGGGCATCCGCGCAGCGGGTCTCGCCGCCGGCCCGATGACCGGGTTCGACGCCGAGGGGATCGCCGCGGAGTTCTTCCCCGACGGGCGACACCGCGTCCTCGTGGCGATCAACATCGGCACGCCGGCGGAGAACGCCTGGTTCGACCGGCTGCCGCGACTCGACTACGACGAGGTCGTCACGACCCTCTGAGGGGTTGCCACGGCAGCCCGCGCGTCGCCAGTAGTTCGCGCGTCACAGGCAGCCGACGAGTCGTAGCGCGAACTGGTCGCCGTAGCCCAGGATCGTCGGAGGGTGCGGGCCCGGCCGTTCCGCCATGACCTCGGGCCCGTGCGCCACGGCGTGGTCGACGCCCACGGCGTGCATGAGTTCGTGAAGCGTCAGGCTGCGGGTCCAGGCGTCCCCGGGGACGGGGCTGATCTGATCCGGCCGCAGGGTCACCGAGCCCTGGAGAACCAACCCTCGCGGCCACACCGTGACGCCGCCCAGTCCCGCGATCTCGGGGTCGGTGTGGAACATGGGGTGGTCTCCGTAAGTCACGGAGATGGCGCCGTCGCCTTCGCGCTCTCCCTCGGCACCGGGCCCCGCGTACCTGAGAGGGAGGCCGCTGGCGAAGGCGAGCGTCTCGACCGCCCACGCGAGGTCGGGCTCGCTGCCCGGCGGTGCGTCGTAGGAGCGCACGGGGATCTCGTGCTCGCACGGCCAGTGGGCGATATACCCGTCCTCGGTGGCCTCGACGGCGTAGTCGACCCCCGCGATCAGCCCGGCAGGGGGCTGGATGTCGGCGGCGCGGCGCGGTGACCACTCGCCCCGGAGCGGGACGGCAGTCCCCGGGACCGTGGAGTTGGCGGCATCGGCGTGGGCGGGCCTGAACAGGCCGCCGTCCCCGCCTGACACGCGAGCGGCGCCCTCGCCGAAGGAGGCGACGGTGCCGCGGTGCTCTTCGGGGACCATCGCCAGGAGGGCCGGCGAGGATCCGACGACCGCCAGCGCCAGGACGAGCGGTACGACGATCGCCAGCAGGTAGGCGGAGAAGCTGACGGCGGGATGAACGGATCGCTGTCTGTTCACGGCGCGGGGTGGGGTGAGGGGGTCAACGGGGGCCTGTCCTGGGTCGATGCGAGGGAGGGGCCTCGCGGTACCGCTAAGAATCTACTCACGTGGTGGCGGCGTTCACACCAGATTCTTTGACTTGAGCGGAATAGACTCAACTGTTCGGCAGTTGTACGGACTGTCCGGTCCCGATGTGGGCCGGTATTGACCCGAGTACGCTCAAGAACACGTCGAAGAAAGGACCGGTCGATGAGCCAGTTCAACCCCACGACCAAGACCCAGGCGGCTCTGTCGGCCGCCGTCCAATCCGCCTCGGCGGCAGGGAACCCGGATGTCCGTCCGGGCCACCTCCTCGTGGCGCTGCTCGAACAGCAGGACGGGATCGCCACGCCCCTGCTCCAGGCATGTGGGGTGGACCCGCAACTGGCGCTCACGCAGGCCAAGGCCCTCACCGCGAGTTACCCCAGCGCGTCGGGCTCGGGGCTGGCCGCCCCCAACTTCAACCGCGACGCCCTCGCCGTCATCAATTTCTCCCAGACCCTCGCGTCCGAGATGGGCGACGACTACGTCTCCACCGAGCACGTCCTGGTCGGCATCGCCGCGGGGCACACCGGGGGCGACGCCGCCAAGCTCCTGGGCGAGCTCGGGGCCACCGAGGACGCGCTCAAGCAGGCGTTCGCCGCGGTCCGCGGAAACACGCGCGTGACCAGCGAGAACCCCGAGGACCAGTACCAGGCGCTCGAGAAGTACTCCACGGATCTCACGGCCCGGGCTCGTGAGGGCAAGATCGACCCGGTCATCGGGCGCGACTCGGAGATCCGGCGCGTGGTGCAGGTCCTGAGCCGCCGCACCAAGAACAACCCGGTGCTCATCGGCGAGCCCGGCGTGGGCAAGACCGCCATCGTCGAGGGGCTGGCCCGGCGGATCGTGGACGGCGACGTCCCCGAGTCGCTCAGGGGCAAGACCCTGCTCTCGCTCGACCTGGGTTCGATGGTCGCGGGCGCCAAGTACCGCGGCGAGTTCGAGGAGCGGCTCAAGGCCGTGCTCGACGAGATCACGGCCTCCGAGGGGCAGATCATCACCTTCATCGACGAGGTCCACACCATCGTCGGCGCCGGCGCGACCGGCGAGGGGTCGATGGACGCCGGCAACATGATCAAGCCGATGCTCGCCCGCGGGGAGCTGCGCCTGGTCGGTGCCACCACGCTCGACGAGTACCGCAAGTACATCGAGAAGGACGCCGCCCTCGAGCGCCGCTTCCAGCAGGTCTACGTGGGGGAGCCGAGCGTCGAGGACACGGTCGGCATCCTGCGCGGGCTCAAGGAGCGCTACGAGGTGCACCACGGTGTGCGGATCACCGACTCCGCGCTCGTCTCCGCGGCCGCGCTGTCGGATCGCTACATCACCCAGCGGTTCCTCCCCGACAAGGCGATCGACCTGGTCGACGAGGCCGCGAGCCGGCTCAAGATGGAGATCGACTCCCGACCGGAGGAGATCGACGCCGCCGAGCGGATCGTGCGCCGACTCGAGATCGAGGAGGTGGCACTGCAGAAGGAGACCGATGCGGCGTCCAAGGATCGGCTCGTCGCGCTCCAGTCCGAGCTCGCCGACTCCAAGGAGAAGCTCGCCGAGCTGACCGCCCGGTGGCAGAACGAGAAGACCGCCATCCAGGGTGTGCAGAAGGTCAAGGAGGAGCTCGACGCGCTGCGCACCGAGTCCGAGAAGGCCGAGCGGGACGGCGACTACGCACGGGTCGCCGAGATCCGCTACGGACGGCTGCCCGAGCTGGAGAAGCAGCTCGCCCAGGCGGAGGAGAACGACGCCGCCACCAACGCGATGCTCAAGGAGGAGGTCGGCCCGGAGGACGTCGCCGAGGTCGTCTCCGCCTGGACCGGGATCCCCGTGGGCAAGATGCTCCAGGGCGAGACCGAGAAGCTCCTGCGCATGGAGGACGAGATCGCCCGTCGGGTCGTCGGCCAGAGCGAGGCGGTCCGGGCCGTGTCCGATGCGGTCCGCCGGTCGCGCGCCGGGGTCGCCGACCCCGACCGGCCCACCGGCTCCTTCCTCTTCCTCGGCCCCACGGGTGTCGGCAAGACGGAGCTGGCCAAGGCGCTCGCCGAGTTCCTGTTCGACGACGAGCGGGCCATGGTCCGGATCGACATGAGCGAGTACTCGGAGAAGCACAGCGTCTCGCGGCTGGTGGGTGCCCCTCCGGGGTACGTCGGCTACGAGGCCGGCGGGCAGCTCACCGAGGCCGTGCGACGACGTCCGTACACGATCGTCCTGCTCGACGAGGTCGAGAAGGCGCACCCGGATGTCTTCGACATCCTCCTGCAGGTGCTCGACGACGGCCGTCTCACCGACGGCCAGGGGCGCACGGTCGACTTCCGCAACACGATCCTCGTGCTCACCTCCAACCTGGGGGCGGGTGGATCGCGGGAGCAGACGATGGACGCGGTCAAGCGCGCCTTCAAGCCGGAGTTCATCAACCGGCTCGACGACGTGGTGATGTTCGACTCGCTCAGCGAGGAGCAGCTCGAGTCGATCGTCGACATCCAGATCGACGAGCTCGCGCGGCGACTCAAGGGGCGGCGACTGACCCTGGAGGTCGACGACGCGGCAAAGGGTTGGCTTGCGCGGCGCGGGTACGACCCTGCCTACGGCGCCCGCCCGCTGCGCAGGCTGGTGCAGCAGGCGATCGGCGACAAGCTGGCTCGTGCACTGCTCGGCGGCGACATCCGCGACGGCGACACCGTGCGGGTCTCGCTGGCGGAGGACGGCGAGTCGCTCACGCTGAGCTGACGCCCGTCGCCTGAGCTGGCGGGAACGAGCCGGCGGGTACGAGTTGGCGGACAGGAGATGCGATCGGGAACGGCCCCGACGCGAATCCTGTCCGCCAACTCGTGCCCGGGTGACCGCCCACGTCCCGCACCGCCCACACCTCCTCGCCCGCCCACGCGCCCGCGGAGTGACGGATCAGTCCCCGATGAGGGGATCCGCCTCGTCGTCATCGCGACTACCATGGACCCGTGACCAGAGCCACCGCACCCGCATCCGACACCCAGGTCAGTCCCCTCCTCGTCACGGCGCGCGAGTTGATCAGCGACGTGGCGAGCCTTCCCACCCCCGTGATCCTCGACGTGCGCTGGCGACTCGGCGACGCCCGCGGGCGCGAGCACTACTACTCGGGCCACATCCCCGGTGCGCAGTACGTCGATCTGCCCACCGAGCTCGCGGGCCAGCGCAACGTCCGCGAGGGCCGTCACCCGCTGCCCTCGCCCGATGATCTCGAGGACGCCCTGCGGCGTGCCGGGGTGGACAACGACAGCCGCGTGGTGATCTACGACGACTCCGGTAACACCTCCGCGGCGCGCGCCTGGTGGCTGATGCGCTGGGCCGGCAAGAAGGACGTCTACCTCCTCGACGGCGGTCTCAAGGCGTGGATCGCCGAGGGCGAGGACCTGGCGGTGGGGCCGGGCAACCCGGTCGAACGCGGCGACTTCACCTTCAGGCTCGATCACATGCGCACGGCCGACATCGACGAGACGCAGGCAAGCCCCGAGGAGGGCGTCCTGATCGATGTCCGCGCGGCCGAGCGCTATGCCGGCCACACCGAGCCGATGGATTCGCGGGCCGGCCACATCCCGGGCGCCGTCAATCTGCCCACCTCGTCGTTCCTCGACGAGAGCGGTCGGTTCCTTCCCGCCGAGCGCATCCGTCAGATGTTCGCCGACGTGGGCGTGACCAGCGGGAAGGACACCGTGGTCTACTGCGGTTCCGGCATCCACGCCTGCCATGCGCTCGCGGCGATGGAGGTGGCCGGGATCGAGGCGGGGAGGTTGTTCCCGGGGTCGTGGTCGCAGTGGTCGGCGGATCGTCGGCGGCCGATCGCCCTGGGGGAGGACCCCCGCTAGCCCGCGCCTCCGCCGGCTCCCGGGCCCGTCCAGGTCACGCAGCGCCGCGGTGCCTGGCGGGTAACCCCACCAGCGCTGACTACCCTCTGTGGACATGGTCGTGTTCTGGTTCCTCCTGGCCCTCGTGCTGCTCGCCGCGGCGCTCATCCTCCTGCGTCTGGACGCCAGACAAC
>NZ_JAALED010000098.1:0-13577 GCF_014145155.1 Dietzia sp. B19
CGTCCGAGATCACCGCAGCAGGCCAGTCGGCTGCCGGGGTGGTGCCGGTGATGCGACTCGCGGAAGATGCTGGTCTATCTCGCCTGGCTGGCGAGCATGTCACCGTGCCGGGCGATAAGGGTGCGAACGCTGTTCGCGCGCGAAGACGCCCCATTCACCCCGAACCAGCTCGGGATGCCCCGTAAACAGCTCGCGATAGTAGCCAGTGAGCAGTTCGGCCGCGACTAGTGGCCATACATCGGCGTCGAAGTCGAGTGACATCTGCGAGGCCGCGACACTCTCGTGAAATGCGACGCCCAGGTATTCGAGCCTCGTCGTGTCACCAAGCTGCTGCGTCGTTACTTTCGATCGATACGGCACGCCACGACGCGAACCAATATGCAGCACCGGCTCACGCCCACTTGGCAGATAGCGCAACTTCTCTCCGTCGGGCACAAACTTGCCCCCACGCCCCTCGGTGAGCAGCACGACGAGATCGACGGCGGCGAGACCCATGCCACGCACGATGACGTCAACGCCGGGCATCACCCAGTCGAAGTCGGCGTCGGCAGTGAATGCCGGTGGCACATAGCTGAGGCCTTGTCGCTCGGCGAAATCAGCAAGCTCCTGAGACTTCGGCGAGGGCTCCGACCCGTTGTGTCCGATCGTGTGCAGCACTAGATCAGCTTCGAGCGAGGCTCCTGATTCGAGGCGTACGAAGTACGGTGTAGATTGGTCGCCCGGCCGATTCAAGGGCTCCTCGACGGCGATGACGCGATCCTGCACCCACTGCACCGATACCCCCGGCGCGGCGCGCGCGATAATTTCGCGATAAGCCCATCCCAGGTAGGCGCTGTTGAGGCGCCGAGTCGGGAATGACTCGTGTGTGACCTCGCGTAGCTCACGCTCGAGCAGGTCATCCCACCAGTCAGGCCGTGCGATGCGCCCCGCGCGTACCTCTGCAATCCAATCGGAGAGTGAAGGGCCCGGCGAGATGGGACCATCGATTTCGCAGGATGCATCGGTGAATACGGAATCATCGCGCAGCATCGTGTTGAGCTTCAGAAGCGGAGATTGGGTGCGGCGCCAGATGCGCCCGCCGCCCGGTTCATACGGATCAACCAGCCGGATATCGAGCTTGAGGCCCGGGTAGTCGCGGGCGTGGTTCGCGAGCATGCGTTCGAGCATCATGATGCCTGCTGGCCCAGCGCCGACCCCCACAATGCGCACAGCATCAGCGTCACCAACAGCACTTGCACTTGTACTTGCACTTGCACCGACGCCAGCTCCGCCAGCACCTGCTTCGATCACGCCGCCGACTCCGAGACCTCGGCTGCACGCCCCTCAGCACGCTGGGCATCCGAAGGCAGCAGCTTTTCAAACGGCAGCGGGCCTCCAATCTCATCTCCTGAAAGGTCGGTGTCGAAGAGCGGCGTGTATCCAGTGGCGAGGTACAAGGCCCGGGCCTCGGGTTGGCGCGGGCCGGTGGTCAGGTAGATGCGTGCATAACCGAGTCGCGCGGCCTCGCGTTCGAGTTCGGCGAGCACGATGCGGGCGAGACCCTGGCCGCGCCGCTCGCTGCTCGTCCAGACCCGTTTCACCTCGGCCGTTGCCTCGTCGTACGGCATGAACGCGCCGCCCGATACGGCCTCACCCTCATGCAGCAGCACAAGAAAGGCACCAAGCGGCGGTGCGAAACGCTCAGCCGGATAACGTTCGATCTCCGCAATGGCGGGTTCGCCCATGATGTCAATGCCGTATCGCTCGTCGTACTCACGCTCGAGGTCCTTCAGCAAAGGTGCAGCGATCGGGTCATGGTACGTGACGTAGGCAAATTCGTAGCCCGTGTCAAGACTGTGGCTCATGCCGCCACCTGTATTTTGGGCGAGGGATCAGCGATACCTGCGGCAACCTCATCTTCAACTGCAGCAACATCGTGTGGCAGGGCCGGCGGAGCGGGCAGGCCGAGAGTTTCACGCAGGGTCGAACGCAGCGTTGAAGGCCGAGCTGACCGCTCAGCAGATGTCTGCTGTCCAGGATATTCAGTGCGGAACACGCCGCGTTCTTGCAACATTGGCACCACGCGGTCGACAAACTCATCGAGCCCGCCCGGCGTGAGGTGCGGCACGAGCACGAAACCATCAGAGGCTCGCCCCTGCACGTGCCGGTCGATCTCATTCGCAATAAATTCGGGGGTGCCCACAAAGGTGTGGTTGGCAGTTTCTTTGACCACGAGTTCGCGGAGGGTGAGCCCCTCGCTTTTGGCGCGTTCGCGTAGCCTGCGCGCATTCGAAATGCGGTCGATGAGCTGCGGGTTGTGCTGCCCCTCGCGCAAGATGCCGTCACCCGGGTCAATCTCAGGCAGCGGGCCGTTCGGGTCGAGGCCCGGGAGGTCTTGCCCCCAGACGGCCTCGATCCAGGCGAGCGCTGTGGGCTCACTGATTTGCTGGAAGGCAATATCACGCGCACGATCGCGTGCCTCGGCGTCAGTGTCGCCGAGCACAAAGGTGGCGGCAGGCAAGATTAGCAGCCCATTCTCGTCGCGGCCGACCGCCGGTAAGCGGCCTTTCACGTCGCTGTAAAAGCGCTGGCCTTCTGCAAATTCGCTGTGCCGCGAGAAGATAATCTCGGCGTGACGCGAAGCGAAGTCGCGGCCTGCCGGCGAATCGCCCGCCTGCACGATGACCGGATACCCCTGCGGGCTGCGCGGCACAGTGCTGGTGGCGGTGATGTCGAAGTGCTTACCGGCATGGGTGACGCTGTGCACGAGCGACGGATCAATGAAGTTGCCGCCCTCAGCGTTCGCCGTCACCGCGCCGGGTTGCCACGAGGCCCACAGCTTCTTTGCGACCTCGACGAATTCCGTCGCACGTTCGTAGCGTTCAGCGTAGGGGAGGTACCCGCCGCGGCGAAAGTTGCCGCCGTGGAATGCGTCAGACGAGGTCACGACGTTCCAACCCACGCGGCCACCCGAGAGCTGGTCAATCGTGGCGAGCTGTCGCGCAAGCTCGTATGGCTCATTGAACGTGCTCGAGAGAGTTCCGACAACGCCAATATGTTCCGTGACCGATGCCATCGCTGCGAGAATCGGCAGAGTGGCAGGTCGCCCCGCGACGTCGAGGTCGTGAATCTCACCGCCGTGTTCGCGCATGCGCAGCCCTTCAGCGAGAAAGACATAGTCGAAAAACCCGCGTTCGGCGGTCTGAGCGAAGCGCCGGAAAGATTCGAAGTCGATCTGGCTGCCCGACTGCGGGTCGCTCCAAACAGTCTGGCTATTGACGCCCGGGAAGTGAGCAACCAGGTGCACCTGTCGTTTGCCGCCTTGCTTCTGACCGTGACCGTGATCCTGATTTGTTGCGCTCATGCTGCGACCTCCTGATGTTGTGCTGCTGCATTGGTTGCATTGGCTGCATTGGCTGCATATCTATTGAGGGCTGCGCCGAGCCCGAAACGCTCGCGCAGCGATAGCTGAGTACCCTGCGACTCGACGTCATGAACCGAATCAGAATCAGAAGCAGAAGCAGAAGCAGAAGCGGAGTGCGAGACTATGTTCGCGAGCCCCCGACGGCGTAGCTCAGGCAGCAGCTCGTCTGCGATCACACGCACATCAAATGGCTGGGCCAGCGGGCGCAAACGGATGCCCTCGATGCCCACGTCTCGCCACTCGGCTATAACGTCGGCGATCTGCGCTGCTGTGCCGGTCGCCACACGGGCATCACCCTCGAGCCGCGGGCCGACTGCGTCGAGTCTCGCGATGCGCGCGGCACCAGTTTCGGTAGCTTTCGTTACAGCGGCGCCAGTTTCAGGGGCACCGGTTACAGAGGCACCGTCGAACGCCACAATGAGATCGGCGACGATGCGCAAGGGCGCAAGGCCTCCTTGACGTTGTTCGCCTTCAAGCCCTTCTGTGCGCCCCCTGGCAGCCGTATCCTCAGCCTTGCGCACAGCAGCCACGATCTCTGCGGCAGTGCGCCCGTACGAGGCCCCGCCACGGGCGCTCTGCGGTTCCGGGGTCACGAAGACAACATCCGCCGCCTCGGCAGCAAGCCGGTAGACGGCATCGGAATGCGCGAGCAGGGTGACGGGCGGTCGGCCCTGCGGCGAGCGCGGCACAATCGAGGGGCCTGCGATTGAGAACCGCTCGCTTTCGAATCGCACGTGGTGCAGTTGGTCCCTGTCGAGAAAACGACCGGTGTGAGTGTCCCTGAT
The DNA here is from genome assembly GCF_014145155.1 of Dietzia sp. B19. Lineage (NCBI taxonomy): Bacteria > Bacillati > Actinomycetota > Actinomycetes > Mycobacteriales > Dietziaceae > Dietzia > Dietzia sp. B19. The sequence continues at coordinate 4,189 of NZ_JAALED010000098.1, forward strand.
AATGGCGTTGTCTTCCCAACTATCCCAGAGCCTGCTCGCGACCTCTGCTACGTCGGCGGCTTCAGCGAGTAGTTCGTTCAGGCCTGCATCGTCATCACCCGCAAGCACCGCGGCAGTATCGACATCGGGCGCAGCGCGACGACCGAATGCGGTGGACTCAGCCTCGCTCGGTGAGATGCGCAACTGCCAGCCGGCGCGACCCGCCGAGACGTGGTCGAGTGTTTGCAACGCTGTTGCGACGTGGAAGGGCTCAGTGTGAGTCGTGGTGACGGTGGGGATGAGGCCAATACTGTGAGTGAGCGGGGCGATCCAGCTGAGCAGCAGCAGGGCGTCCAGGCGGCCTGCCACACGGTCTGTGAACGGATACGGTGCAGCGGTGCCAAACGATTCGGGACCGTGAGGTTCGCGGTGCAAGCCCACATGCTGCAGCGCCAGTGAGTCATCGACGCTGACGTAGTCAGCGCCGGCGTCGTCGAGCACGCCGATCAGGCGCTGCCAGTGGTCAGGTGCGAATAGCGTGTGGGGGTCGGCATCATGTTCGCGCCAGGCTGCGGGATGAACGCCGGCGCCGTCGAGAGCGACGCCGACGGTGAAATGCGATGCAACGGAGTGGGTTGTGTGAGGCATGGGGTCGAGGCTATGACGAAATTTGCGGCTTGCCCAGCACGCCTGAAACATTCAGTAACGTAATGTGTGCCATTACCATTCGTTACATTGAGGCAAGTCCTATTTCAACCCCGAACGCACGAAGGCATCAACTACATAGCGCTGTAAGAAGATGTAAATCAATAGGATCGGCAGACAAGCCATGGCGCTCGCAGCCATCACCGCACCCCAGTTGTTGCCTTCAGCCCCGAGGAAGCCGCGAATGCCCACCTGAATAAGCGCGTCCCCCTGCTGCATGATGAGCGCTGGCCAGAGGTATTCATTCCAAGCGCTGATAAACAGCATGATGCCGAGAGCCGCGAGGGCCGGGCGCAAGTTCGGCACCACGACTTCCCACAGTGTGCGCCACGGGCCACGACCATCCATATCCGATGCCTCGAGCAGTTCGCGCGGAAATGATTCGAGATGTTGACGCAGCAACATCACCGCAAATGCGGCGGCGAGCTGCGGGATCATGACTCCAATCACCGTGTTCAAGAGCCCCATCTGCGAGATCAACACATAGTTCGGGATCATCGTCACCTGGAATGGCACAAGCCACGAACCGACGAACAGCAGAAACAGGATCTTCTGCCCCCGAAACGACCAGCGCGCGAAACCATATGAGGCCAAGAGCGCGATAAACAGCTGACCGACCGCAAGCCCGAGTGCCATCCCGAAGGTGTTGGCGAGCATGCCGATGATCGGGATAGTGCTCCACACGTATTCGAAGTTCTCGAGACTGAACGGACCGGGCAGCGGGTTCGACGAGAGCATCTGATCAGCAGGCCGGAACGCCGTGACGAACATCCAGTAGATCGGAAAAACTGAGATGATCGCGAGCACCGTGAGTAATATGAATGCCGGAACTTTGCCGATGCGGCGGCGGGTACGGACCCGCGAGAGTGCCTTTGATGCGGCCCGGGCCGCATCAAAGCGACTCTGCCCGGTGTTCTTCTGCGCCGCGTCAGCCTTCCCCGGTTTGGTCGCGCCCTGCAGGGTGGCGTCGTGCTGCGAAGCGACAAGCGTGAACGTCATGCGTGAATCCTTTGTGTCGAGTGCGGGGGCTCAGTTGTCGTGAAAGCTCAGTCGTTCTGAGAGCTCGACAAAGAGGAGCGCAATGAGACCAAACACAATAAAGAAGAGTGTGCCGGCCGCGGCCGCGAGCCCCGCATCAAAGTTGCGGAAACCGAACTGGTAGAGCAAGTAATAGATGTTTGTGGACGAGTTACTCGGGCCGCCCTGCGTGACGAGGTCAATGATCGGAAAGGTCCACTGCGCCGAAAGCAAGATCGTCATGAGGCCCAAGAACACCAATGAGGGCGAGAGCAGCGGCAGCGTGATCCGCCAGGTGATTTGTCGTTCAGTCGCACCGTCAGTGGCGGCAGCATGTCCGTAGTCAGGGCTAATTCCGGCGAGTCCCGCAGAAACCACAAGCACACCAAAGCCGAGCATCTGCCAGCCGACAATCACAATGATGGCCAGCATTGACGAGTCAGGGTCTCGAAAGACATTGCCCATCTCAATACCGAGTGTGCGCGCGATGGCAGGTATCGTGCCGCCTTCTGGTGCAAACATCCAGCGCCAGATCGCGCTTGTGGCGACCGGTGTCACCAGGAACGGTACGAAGATGAGCGCCTGGTAGATAGTCTTTGCCCGACCCGCAACCCGGCGGGCAATCAACGCAAATACGACGGGCAGCGCCACTGAAAGTAATAGGAAGGCGCTGATGTAGATCACCGTGTTCCAGAGCGCCTGATGCAGTTCAGGCAGACTCAACACGGTCGCATAATTTTCCAACCCAACCGGAATCTTCGGCTGGGTCGGAATGAGGTTCCAGTCGTAAAACGACAGCTCGAAGGTCTGCACGAGTGGAGCATACGTCCACACGATGAGCAGCACGACGGCTGGGAGCACATAGAGGTAAGGGGTGATCGTGAAGCGCTCTGTGCGAGCGGGGCGACGTCGCTTAACCGGACGTGCCCTGCCCTTCACTGGCGCAGATACCCTGTCTGGTACGACACGGGTTTCGGGCGAAAGCTGGGGTTCTAGTACCTCGGTGAACAACCGTAGATCCGTTCTGCTGGAAAATGGGGCCTGCGGGGATCCGGGGCCGTGCTGAACTTCCGCACGGCCCCGGAAGCCAGGAGACTAAGCGAATTCAGGCTCTACGGAAGCGGAAGCCCCCACGCCCTTCGTCATCGCTGCGCTCGCTTCCTCTGGTGGCAGCGAAACCAAAGCCTGCATCTGATCAGCACTCACCTCATACACGGTTGAGAACTCGCCGATCGGAACAACCGTGTGCATGACACGGTCGCCGTACACATGCACGAGGTTGAACCCTTGTGCGCCGTCCTGACCACGCATACCACCGGGTTCCACATTCAGATCCTGCGTGTAGCAAGTCGCAGAAGCAACAGACACGGGCACACCGCCGATCTCACTGAAGGTGTTGAAGTGGAGATGCCCACCGAGCACCGCGCGCACATCAGTGCCGCGAATTGCCTCGGCAAACCGCGCCTGTTCGCGCAGCTCGACAAATGCGTTCGGTTCGATAAGCGACGGCACTGGAGGGTGGTGCAGCGCAATCACCGAGCCATGAGGCGCGGGGGTTGCCAACACATCGGCCAGCCAAGCGTACTGCTCATCTGATATCTCACCGTGGTGGTGGCCCGGCACCGTCGAGTCGAGCGCGATAACGCGCAGACCATTCACGTCAGTAACTGTGTCGACACTCTTCTCGCCCGCATCAGAGTCAAGCAGCACCTTACGAAACGGGGTGCGGGTGTCGTGGTTACCCATAACCCAAATCACCTGCGCGCCGATCTGTGCTGCTGCAGGTTCGACAATGGCACGCAGACGCTCGTAGGCGTCGGTGTCGCCCGTGTCAGCGAGGTCGCCGGTAAAGACGATCGCCTCAGGGCGAGCCTTACTGCGTGAAAAATCCTCGAACAGACGGGCGAGGTTCGCGTCACTATCGATTGAGCCGTGCAATCTATCGGCGCCGCCGACGAAGTGCGTGTCACTGATGTGCAGAATGAAGTGTTCGACTGGGGGATGCTGTGTAGCAGTCATGTCAGTGCCTTTCGGTGTTCATTGCAATCTTTTTGAGGGTTCGGATGACCTGGGTCAGGCCACAAGTCGGCTGCGCAACCGTTCAAGGCCCACAGCATCGAGGCCGTTATTCAGCAGCATGGGCTCAACTCCGCCATACTGCGCATCGATCACCTCGAGCGCCGAGTCGAGCGCCTCGGCAGGGCTTGCGCTGACGAGTTCACGCACGGCCTCATCAACCGGGCCGGCGATACGGCCTGCGTAGGCCGTGAGCATGCTGTTCGCCCACTCGCCCGCGAGATTCTCGGCGCTCGCGGCATAGTCGGCAAGCACCTGCTCACGTGGCACGCCCACTGCGGTGAGCGCGGTGGCGACAACCATGCCCGTGCGATCCTTACCAGCGGTGCAGTGCACGAGCACCCCACCTTCAGGTGCTTCGGCGATCAGGCGCACCGCACCGACCAGCGCGGTCACTCGTTCAGTGGCGATCAGGCGATATATTTCTTCAAGCGAGGGAACCGTGGCTCCGCTCGGCATCGCCGCTCCCGCGAAGATCGGGTGGTGTACGACCTCGACGGCAGTGAGCACACTCGGCGAAGATTGCAGCTCTGTGGCATCGCGCAAGTCGATGACCCGCACAATGCCCTGCGCAGCAAACTGCGAGATTCCATTGGCACTCAACCGGTGCAGCGCGTCTGAGCGCAGCAGGCTGTGTGGCCGGATCACTCCCGCAGTCGCCTCATAACCCGCGGTGCTGCGGAAATTGTAGGTGCCCTCGATGTCGAGCGCACGACCGGCCACAAGCGGCACTGTGATGGAGTTCATGTTGATCCCTAACCGATCAGAGCCTGGGCACGTTCAGCAGCGTCAGTCATCGTGGCCTCTGCGGGTTTACCGAAGTAGACGACCTCTTCAATGGCGGTGGAGAGAATATCGTCAACCTGCACGTAGCTGTTACCGGGGAACGAAACCCAAGGCTGCAGGCGATCGAGCTGCGCGAGGTTCGGCTCAATCAGCGGGTTCTGCTGCGCCCACTCGTGCAGCGCGCCGCCCTCTTCGACCAGACCGGTACGCAACGGCAGGTACCCAATTTGGCTCGAAATGAGTTCGTAAGCTCGATCGCTTGAGAGGAACTTGATGAGCTCCCAGCCGGCACGCTGCTTGGAGGGGTCGTCGCTGAGCACGAAGAGCGCTGAGCCCGAGTTCGTCGGCACCGCTTCCTGATCACCGAAGGCGGGCATTGCTGCGGCCGAGAGGGTCCAACCGCCCGCATCGGCTGCCTGCATAAACATGCCCTGCAATGCTGAAGAGGTGAGGCTCATCGCGACGTCACCCTTGGCGAGACCCTCTATCTGTGCATTCCAGTCGGCGCTACGAAGCACGCCTGCATCGCTCATTTCAGCGAATCGCTCAACTGTTTCAACTGCCTCGGGCGATCCAAAACCGATTGTGCTGCGATCTTCAGAGAGCACCTCGCCACCGTTCGATTTGAACAGGCCCTGCATGCACCATCCACCGCCCTTAATAGTGCAGTTCACATCGAGCGATGGCTTGCCGGTGTGCGCCGAGACCTGCGCAGCGACCTCTTCGACCTTGTCCCAACTGCTGAGATCGGGGGTGCCGGTGACGCCGGCGGCCTGCAACATGTCGGCGTTATAGAAGAGCACCGGTGTCGAGAAGACATACGGCATGCCATATGTCTTGCCGTCCCAGTCAGCGAGCACCTTTGCGTTGGGGTGCATCGGGTTCTCGCCACCGAAGTGAGCCTCGAGTTCATCGGCATCCACGATGTCCGAAAGGGGCTTCGCGCCGAGTTGCGTGGCAGAGTACTCAAGCGCATCGAACGTGAGCTGTGCCACATCCGGCGCCTTTCCGGCGAGCAGCTGTGTCTGCACGCTGCCGACATAGTTGCCCGATGCCGCAGCCGCACCCTGAGTGGGCTGCGCCTTCACGGTGATGTTGGGGTTTGCCTCTTCAAATTCAGAGATCAGCTGGTTGACCGTGTCGGTCCAGACCCCGGCCTGCGTCAGGTTATAGCTCTCAAAGACAATCTCAACTTGCTCATCAGTGCCGAGCTTCGGCACGACCTCCGCTGCCGATTCGGTGGAGGCGCCGCTTGATGAGCAGGCAGCAAGCGCGACGCTCGCGATAATGGCACAGGCGCCAGCGGCGAGTGAACGACGGAATCTCATGAAATGTGGATCCTTTCAAGGGGCGATACAGCTGACATAGGGGGTGTGAGAGGCAGGTTGATGCGTGCGGGATTTTCGTCTTCCGCGCTTCGCGCGTCTGTCGGGCTCCACTCAAGGCGTCGCCCACTCTCCCGATCGAAAAGGTGCACACGAGACACCGGCGCGGTGAGCACCACGAGGTCGCCAAGCTGCCAGGTCTCTTCGCGAGCGCAGGCAGCCGTGACGCGGTGCTCGCCAACGCGACAGTGCACGAGTTGTTCGCGGCCAAGGTTCTCAATGAGTTCGACCGTGCCGCGCAAGGCAACGCCGGCGGTCGGCACCGCCTCGGCCGAACCACCGGCAAACACCGAGAGATGCTCAGGGCGTACGCCCATCACGATGTCCCGCTCAGGGGTCTCACCTGCCCAGAGCACCGCTTCTGTTCCTGGCGCAAATGCCGAGATATGACCCGCGGTCGTAGTGAGGGTGGCGTCGAGAAGATTCATGGCCGGCGACCCGAGGAACCCAGCAGCGAACACCGAGCTTGGGGTGTCGTAGAGCTCTTCCGGCGTACCGTACTGTTCGACGCGTCCGCGATTCAGCAGGGCGATCTTCGTCGCCATAGTCATGGCTTCGACCTGATCGTGAGTGACATAAACAAAGGTGGCACCCAGCTTGCGGTGCAACGCGGCAAGCTCACGCCGAGTCGCAGTACGCAGTTTCGCATCGAGGTTCGAGAGCGGTTCGTCCATCAAGAAAGCCTTGGGTTCGCGCACAAGCGCGCGGGCAAGCGCAACGCGCTGACGCTGCCCACCCGAGAGCTCTTTGGGCTTGCGGTCGAGCAGATGGTCGATCTCGACCGCTTCAGCCGCAGCGCGTACCCGTCGCAAGATTTCATCTTTCGGGGTTTTGCGCACACGCAGCGGGAAGGCAAGGTTCTTTTCGACCGAGAGGTGGGGGTAGAGCGCGTAGCTCTGAAACACCATCGCAAGGTCACGTTTGCGCGCGGGTAACGCTGTGATGTCACGACCGTCGACTTCCAGGCTGCCACTCGTCGGTTCGAGCAACCCGGCAATCATGCGAAGCAGTGTGGTCTTGCCGCAGCCCGAAGGCCCAAGCAGCACCAGAAACTCACCGTCTGCGATGTCGAGGGTAATGCGATCTGTTGCGGTAAAGTCACCGAATTCTCGCGAGATCTGATTGAGTACAAGCCGAGCCACCAGCCACCTCCCATGGAATCAAGTTTCCTGAACTTCGGAACGCAGGAAACGCTTGATTACAGACTGGGCCGCGAGAGTGAACGGAAGGAAATGAAACGAAGAACAGCAGCTACCGGTCTGCTGAATTCGCTCCTGCGGTGTCGCCCTGACCGTCATCACCCAGCACAATCATGGTTTTGGCCTCGGCGATCGATGCGTGCTGCGCAGCAATCGTGCTTGGCAGCCCCTCGAGCGAAACCGCATGCAACGCCGACAGCAACAACATCTGCACGATGTTTCAGGTTACGAAGCTGCCGTTCCAGTCATGAAATCCCGCACCTGCAATCAATACATGGTCGGCGACCTTCGCAAGTTCGGAGCCACCGTAGCTTGTTACTCCTATCACCGTGGCGCCAGACTCGACCGAGAGCTGCGCCGAACGTAGCGTGAAGTGATTCATACCGCTGTCGCTCACCGCAAGACACACATCGCCCGGCTTGAGTAGTTTGGCGGCGATGTGCTGCGCAACAATGTCGACGGGGCTTTCGCACACGCGCCCGCTCATCAAAAAGTTCAGAGCTACCGACTGCGCGGGCGCAAGCGACGCGCCATTGCCCACCACGAGCAGACGTCCGGGCTCTGTTGCAAAAATCGTGAAGCTTGAGCATGCTTGGCGGAGATTGGACGGACGGAACGATGACGGATTTCAAGTGGCGCCATTTCCAGGGTGATGTGATCCTGTGGGCGGTGCGCTGGTATTGTCGCTATCCGATCAGCTATCGCGACCTTGAGGAAATGCTGGCGGAACGCGGCATTTCGGTCGACCATACGACGATCTATCGCTGGGTCCAGTGCTACGCCCCGGAGATGGAGAAGCGGCTGCGCTGGTTCTGGCGGCGTGGCTTTGATCCGAGCTGGCGCCTGGATGAAACCTACGTCAAGGTGCGGGGCAAGTGGACCTACCTGTACCGGGCAGTCGACAAGCGGGGCGACACGATCGATTTCTACCTGTCGCCGACCCGCAGCGCCAAGGCAGCGAAGCGGTTCCTGGGCAAGGCCCTGCGAGGCCTGAAGCACTGGGAAAAGCCTGCCACGCTCAATACCGACAAAGCGCCGAGCTATGGTGCAGCGATCACCGAATTGAAGCGCGAAGGAAAGCTGGACCGGGAGACGGCCCACCGGCAGGTGAAGTATCTCAATAACGTGATCGAGGCCGATCACGGAAAGCTCAAGATACTGATCAAGCCGGTGCGCGGTTTCAAATCGATCCCCACGGCCTATGCCACGATCAAGGGATTCGAAGTCATGCGAGCCCTGCGCAAAGGACAGGCTCGCCCCTGGTGCCTGCAGCCCGGCATCAGGGGCGAGGTGCGCCTTGTGGAGAGAGCTTTTGGCATTGGGCCCTCGGCGCTGACGGAGGCCATGGGCATGCTCAACCACCATTTCGCAGCAGCCGCCTGATCGGCGCAGAGCGACAGCCTACCTCTGACTGCCGCCAATCTTTGCAACAGAGCCAAGTCTGGTTCGGTCGTGATGAACTCGACTACCTCGCCGGTTGCGGCCGCGTGTTCCACTACGAGACTTGCGACCTTGCGGCGGGCGTCTTCGAGGCTTGCCCCGATGACCTTCTGGGGCTGCCCGTTGAGCGTGACGATTGCTGAGCCGTCCTTTTCGGTAGTGGCATGAGCGGTCATGATGCTTCCTCCTTGTGTGATGCGACAGCCGTTGCCGTGGCGCTGCCTCCGGGTGACTGATTCGGCGGGTACGCCTCGATTCGCACGGCGGCGTCTCCGAGCTGCAAACGCACACCGTTGGGAACAACGGTCGGCGTGTGTGGTGCGAGGGGCGTTCCATCGGCCTCGGTGCCGTTTGCTGCGTCTTGATCGGTGACGATCAAGCGGCATTCGTCATCGACGTCGACCAGGGCGTGCGTGCGCGAGCACTCACGGCCAGGGCTGACAAGCGTGACGCTTGTGTACCCTGCAATCTCTTTGGGCCTGCGGCCGAGCACGATGGGCGGTTCAGCGCGCAGCGCTCCTGCGCCTTCGACGTGCACGAGCAGAGTCGGCCGCGCTGCCTTGCGCGGTACGACGATGGTGTGGTCGATCACTGTTTCTTCCTCGGCGGGGGCGGCGTGGTATGCCTCGGGGATCGGGTTGGGGCGCGGCTTGGGGGAGATGACCGGCGTGGGCATCAGCGAAATCGTGCCTTCTGGGTAGACGTAAAACTGCCAGTTGGCGTCAGGGTCATAGGCGATGAAGTGCTGGGCTTGGCCCGTCTGAGTATTTGGAGGTTTGGGGGCCACCGGATATTGCGTTTG
>NZ_JAALED010000099.1:0-11552 GCF_014145155.1 Dietzia sp. B19
GTCGACTTGGAGGCGGTGGTCGACTTCGCGGCGCTCTTGGCCGGGGCCTTCTTCGCCGGGGCCTTCTTCGCGGGAGCCTTCTTGGCCGGGGCCTTCTTCGCGGTCGCCTTCTTGGCCTGGGCCGCCTGGGCCTCGACCTTCGCGGCACCGCTCTGGACCTCGTCCGAGGCGGCGTACGCGGCGTCCTCGACCTTGTCGGCGGCCTTGTCGGCGGCGGTACCGGCCTCCTCGGCGGCCTGACGGGCGGCCTTGGACACGCGGCCCGCGGCCTTCACGCCGATCGACCGGGTCTGGCGGGCGACCGTGCCGAGCGCGTCCTCGCCCAGCTCGACCTGCTCCTCCATGGCGCCGGCGGCGCGGGCGACCTGCTCGTTGACGCGGGCCAGGCCGGCCTCGAGCTGCGGGTTCTCCTCACGCAGGCGGGACACCACGTCCTCGCCACGGGCGGCGAGCCCACCGTAGATCCCGGCCGCGACCTCGACGTAGGCGTCGGCGACCTTCCGCAGCTCCTCGGGGCGGAACCGGTTGACCAGCTCCTCCACCTCGGCCGGCAGCGCCTGCACGCGATCGGGGACCTCGGTGACGCGGTTCTGCACGTCCGCCACGCGCTCGGTCACCCGGTTCTGCACGTCGGTCACGCGCTCGTTCACCTTGGTCTGGGCGTCGGTGACGGCCTCCTCCGCGCGACGACGGAGGTCCGAGACCAGCCCGGACACGGCCTGGACCGCGAGGTCGTTCACGCCGACGTAGGCGTAGACCGGGGTGCGCACGGCGGACAGCGCCTGACCGAGCGGGCCGCTCGGCGCGGTGTCCTTGGGGTTGGCCTGCGACTCGGCCTGCGCGGCGGCGGCCTGGGCGGGGGTCTTCTTGGAAACGGGCTTCTTCTGGCTCATGTCGGCTCCTTGATCGTTGTCATGCAGGTGTTGCGGGGTGGGATGTGACGTGGCCCCACGGGGCCGCCGTCGGACGGGCTCAGTGCACGTCGACGACCTGTTCGGCGGCGGTCGCGTTGTTCGTTCGGAACGACTCGTAGATCTCCACGAGCACCTCCCTCTGACGCTCGGTGAGGTCGGGCGCGGTGAGGATGGCGTCCCTCACCGGACTGCCCTCCTTCAGTTCGAGGATCCCGGCGCGGGCGTAGAGCACCTCGGCGGACAACCTCAGACCTCGTGCGATCTGACCCAGCACCTCAGCGGACGGCTTGCGCAGCCCACGCTCGATCTGACTCAGATACGGATTGGAGACGCCGGCACGCTCGGCGAGCTGCCGGATGGACACCTCGGCGGCCTCCCGCTGGGCGCGGATGAACGACCCGATGTCCTGCGACTCGGAGATGCGCTTGTCGTCGTCACCCTGTGGGGCGACGTCGTCGTGACGGGGGACCTCGCCGGTCGGCTTGGCCCTCCGCGCGAGGGTCGCGGCGGTCGGTTCGACCGCCTGCGCGGCGGTGGACCCGGGCTTCCTGCCGGTCTCCCGGCCACGTTTCTCGGCCATGGAGTCCACCTCCCCTCGCCGTGCGTCTCACGTCGTCTGAGGACAACGCTAGCAACGAGTGCTAACTGCAGCAAGCGGTCGGAGCGGTGTGATGGGTCACAGGCTCGCGGCGGGCCCCCTCAGGGGCCGCGTCAACGAACGGGCAGGTCGAATGAGCAGGTCAGAAGACGAGCAGGGTGAACTGATGGATGATCACGCCGACGAGGGCGCCGACGAGCGTGCCGTTGATCCGGATGAACTGCAGGTCCTTTCCGGCGAGCAGCTCGATCTTCTCGGACGCCTCGTCGGCGTCCCACCGCTCGACGGTATCGGCGATGATCGAGGTCACCTCGCCGGCGTAGTTCACCGCCACGTACGCCGCGGTGCGGGTCATGTAGTCGTCGAGGCGCGCCCGGACCTTCTCGTCGTCGACCAGGAGATCGGCCAGCCGGCGCAGGAGGTCGTCGATCTTCACCCGGAGGGTCGAGGAGGAGTCCTCGGTGGCCTCGACGATCATCCGCTTGGCCGCCGTCCAGGCGGAGGCCGCCGCCCGACGGACCTCCTCGCGGTTCATCACCTCCGCCTTGAAGATCTCGAGCTTGTCCATCGTGGCCGGGTCCTGCTGGAGGTCGCGGGCGAAGTCCTCGACGAACCCGATCAGGGCAAGGCGGACCGCGTGCTGCTTGTCCACCTTGATCTGCCAGGTCCACTCGCGGAGCTCGCGGTAGGCGCGGTCGGAGAGCAGCTCGTTGACGAACTGCGGCGCCCAGGTGGGCGCCTTCTCGCGGACCCAGCGGTCGATGGTCTCCGGGTTGGCCTCGACCCACCCGTGGGTGCGGTCGGCCATGAGGTCGAGGAGAGGCAGGTGGCGGCCCTCCTCGAGGAGCTCGGCCAGGATCCGGCCCGCGGGCGGTCCCCACTTCGGCTCCGCGATCCGGGCGACGATGGTCCGCTCGATGATCGCCGTGGCGTCCTCGTCTCGCAGGACCGCCAGGACAGACCGGATCGCCTTGGCCGCCTGGTCGGAGGCGATCGCACGGTGGTCCTCCTCCTGGAGCCACTCGCCCGCCCGCGCGGGGATCCGGGCGCTGCGGACCTTCTCGCTGACCATCTCGGGATCGAGGAAGTTCTCGCCGACGAAGGTGCCCAGCGAGGTCCCCAGCTGGTCCTTCTTCTTGCGGATCAGCGCCGTGTGGGGGATGGGGATCCTCAGCGGGTGACGGAACAGCGCGGTGACCGCGAACCAGTCCGCGAGGCCACCGATCATCCCCGCCTCGGACGCCGCGCGCACGTACCCGGCCCACGCCCCGGCGCCGTTGGACAGCGAATACTCCGCGAAGAGGAAGATGATCCCGGCCACGACCAGGAACCCTGTCGCGACCAGCTTCATGCGGCGGAGCGCAGCCCTGCGCTCCGCGTCGGTCGCCGGGTCACCCGCGACCAGGGCGGAACCGCCCGCCGCGGCGACCGGGTCGAGCGTCAGTGTGCGTCCTTGCGCCCGTACTTGCGGAACCCGATCATGCACACCGCGAGGCCGATGACGAAGACGACGACGGTGGCCACGACCGCGGCCACGACCAGACCGAGGGACACGTCCATGTCGTCGGTGTAGAAGGCGAGCGCCGTGATGGGCAGACCCAGCATGCTCATCGCCAGCAGCATGATGGCCGAACCGGCGTAGATCTCGGTCGAGTACAGCGGGTAGGTGGGCGCCACCTCGGTCGCGTACTTCGGGTAGTACTCCTCGACGATGGCAGCACCAGTGTGCTCGAGGGTCTGACCGGCCATGATGTCGTCCTCTTTCGTCTACTACCGATCCCGGACGCGGCGGCCCGGGAGTTGCTTGACCCGATTCTATTGGAACCTCAGGTCCCGCGGGCAACCGCCCGGCGGATTCGTCGCGCCGCGGTGACCAGGTTGCGCAGACTCGGCTCCAACTGCCAGGTGTAGCGGGTCTTGAGCCCGCCGTCCGGGACCGCCCAGAGGCGGTCCACCCCCACCGCCGCCACCGCCTCGAGCAGCCTCTCGTGCAGCAGATCGATGTCCGGGACGAAGCCGGATCGAGACTCGTACACACCCGGGGCCACCTGCCGCGTGAGGGTGTGGTCGGTGAGGGCGTCGAGGACCCAGTCGATCGACCGGGTCGCGACGATCGCGGTCACGTCCGCGTCGAGCCCCTCGATCGCCTCCTTCATGACCTGGAGCGACGAGTAGCTCAGGTGCGTGTGGATCTGGGTGTCCGGCCGGGCACCCGCCGACGCCAGGCGGAACGTCGCCACCGCCCACTCGAGATAGGCCCGCCTGTCCGCGCCCCGCCGCGGCAGCAGCTCGCGGATGGCCGGCTCGTCGATCTGGACGATCGCCAGCCCAGCCTCCTCCAGGTCCGCCACCTCGTCGCGGATCACCAGCGCCAGCTGGGTGGCCACCTCGGGCAGCGCGAGGTCCGTCCGACAGAAGGACCGGGCGAGCATCGTCACCGGCCCGGTCACCATCCCCTTGACCGGCCGGTCGGTGAGGGTCTGCGCGTACCCCGTCCACTCGACCGTCATGGGCGCGGGCCGGGCCACGTCCCCGTACAGGATGGGCGGGCGCACACACCGGGACCCGTAGGACTGCACCCACCCGTGCCGGGTCGCGGCGAACCCGTCGAGCAGTTCCGCGAAGTACTGCACCATGTCGTTGCGCTCGACCTCACCGTGGACCAGGACGTCCAGGCCGATGTCCTCCTGCAGCCGGATCACCGAGGCGATCTCCTCCCGCAGGTAACCGCAGTAGCGCTCGTAGTCGATCCGGCCGTCGGCCAGGTCCCGGCGTGCCCGACGGATCTGTACCGTCTGCGGGAACGAGCCGAGGGTCGCGGTGGGGAGGATCGGCAGCCCCAGACGCTCCGCCTGCAGAGGCGCACGCTCCGCGTAGGGCATGCGGACCTCGTCGTCGTCGTCCACCGACGCCGTCCTGGCACGCACGTCTTCCCGGCGCGCACCGGGCCGCACCGGCAGCGGCCGCCAGCGCGGCGTGGGCCCGTCCACCAGCGCGTCCGCCAGTGACACCACCTCGGCGACCTTCTGTCGCGCGAAGGCCAGCGCGTCCTCGAGTTCCGCGGGCAGGTCCACCTCGACCCCGACGTCGTAGGGCACGTGGAGCAGCGTGCAGGACGTCGAGACCACCAGGTCGGCGAAGGTGGCCTTGAGCTGCCTCAGGTAGTCCAGGACCTCGAACTTGTCCGTGCGCCAGACGTTCTGGCCGTCGACCACGCCGGCGTAGAGCCGCTTTCCGGCCAGTCCCGGGATCGCCGCGAGTTCGTCCGCGGGCCGGTAGCCGTGGACCAGATCCAGACCGATCGCCTCGATCCCCGTGGACGCGAGCGCGGGCAGCGCCCCGGCCAGGTCCCCGTACTGTCCCGTCACCAGGATCCGCGGGCGGCTGGGGACCGCGGACAGCCGGTCGTAGGCGTGCCGGACCTGCTCGACCTCGGCCGGCGTGCGCTCCATGGTCATGCAGGGTTCGTCGAACTGCACGCAGGTCACGCCCGCCCCCGCCAGCGCCTCCAGCAGGGCCTCGTACTGCTCGAGCACCCGGTCGAGCAGCGCGATCGGCCGGAAGCCGGGGGCGGCGGTGGGTGCGGGCTTGCTCAGCAGCAGCAGCGACACCGGGCCGGTGATCACGGGCCGGATGTCGACCCCCAGCTCGTGGGCGCGGGCGACCTCCGCCAGCAACTCCGCCGGTCGCAGGCCCAGGACGGAGGAGTCCTCGAACTCGGGCTGGCGGTAGTGGTACGGGGTGCCCTGCAGGGCGACCAGTTCCAGGGGCGCCACGTCGGCACGGCCGCGGGCGAGCGCGAACTGCGTGTCCAGCGGGGACAGGTCACGGACCAGGTCCCGGAAGCGGTGCGGGACGGCGCCGATCAGCAGGGCGTCGTCCAGGACGTGGTCGTAGAAGGAGAAGGTGTGTCCCGGGATCTGTGTGAGCCCGGTGTCGCGGAGCTCCTGCCAGGTCGACTCCCGGATCCGGCGCCCCACGGCGAGGAGTTCGGACCGGGTGCCGTCACCGTGCCAGTACCGTTCGAGCGCGCGTTTGAGCTCGCGGCGCGGGCCGATCCGCGGGTAGCCCAGCACGCTGGACGCACGGCTCAGGGCGAGGTGCGAGCGTTCGAGCTCGGTGGCCACGGCGGTCAGCGGGCGGCTCGGGTAGCGGCGCCGGGCACGTCGTAGCGGTAGAAGCCGTGGCCGCTCTTCTTCCCCAGCCGTCCGGCCTCGACCATGCGCAGCAGCAGGGGTGGCGGGGCGTACAGCGGTTCGCGGAACTCGGTGTACATCGAGTCCGCGATCGCCTTGACCGTGTCCAGGCCCACGAGGTCGGCCAGGGAGAGCGGACCCATCGGGTGGGCGCACCCCAGCACCATGGCCTTGTCGATGTCCTCCGGGGTGGCGAAGCCGGACTCGGCCATCCTGATCGCCGAGAGCAGGAAGGGCACGAGGAGCGCGTTGACCACGGCTCCGGACCTGTCCGCGGAGTGCACCACCTGCTTGCCCAGGACCTGTTCGGCGAACCCCTCGGCGCGATCGCGGACGGACTCCCCCGTCTCCAGCGTGCTCACCAGCTCGACCAGCGGGAGCACGGGGACGGGGTTGAAGAAGTGCATGCCGATCACGCGCCGGGGCCGCGCGGTGCACATGCCGAGCTTCATGATCGGGATGGAGGAGGTGTTGGAGGCCAGGACCGCCTCCGGGTCGGTGACCACCTCGTCGAGTTCACGGAACACGGCCGTCTTGGCCGCCTCGTCCTCGACGATCGCCTCGATCACCAACTGGCGATCGGCGAAGTCCCCGAGGTCGGTGGTGAACCGCAGCCGCAGGGCTGCCTGGTCACGCTCGCGCCGGGTGATCTTCCCGGAGGAGACCCCCCTGTCGAGCGAGGAGAGGATGCGGGAGCGGCCCGCGGCGGCGAGCTCCCGGGTGGACTCCCACACCAGGACGTCGACGTGGGCGCGGGCGCAGACCTCGGCGATCCCGGCCCCCATCTGGCCTGCACCGACCACTCCCACGCGGGTGATCGACCCCTGTCCCGGGGCTACCTCGCGGGTGGTGGGCATGTGCGACACGTCCTTCTTCGAACCGGGTGGTCGGCCCGGGCATCGGCCCGGGAGTGCGTGAGACACGACCGGGGGCCGGGGCCGCCTCGAGGAGACGGCCGCGGCCCCCGGTGTGTGGTGGTGCCAGCGTGCTGGCCGCCCTACTCGAGGGCGACCCGGGGGGTCAGTGGAACTGACCCTCCTCGGTGGAGCCCTTCAGCGCCGCGGTGGACGTGTTGGGGTCGACCGTGGTGGCGATGCGGTCGAAGTAGCCGGCGCCGACCTCGCGCTGGTGCTTGACGGCGGTGAAGCCACGCTCCTCGGCGGCCTTGAACTCGCGCTCCTGCAGCTCGACGAACGCGCTCATCTGGTTACGGGCGTAGCCGTAGGCCAGGTCGAACATGCCGTAGTTGAGCGAGTGGAAGCCGGCCAGGGTGATGAACTGGAACTTGAAGCCCATCGCGCCGAGCTCCTTCTGGAACTTGGCGATCGTGTCGTCGTCCAGGTTCGCCTTCCAGTTGAAGGAGGGCGAGCAGTTGTAGGCCAGGAGCTGGTCCGGGAACTCGGACTTGACGGCCTCGGCGAACTGCTTGGCGTACTCGAGGTCCGGGGTGCCGGTCTCCATCCAGATGAGGTCGGAGTACGGGGCGTAGGCCTTGGCGCGCTCGATGCAGGGCTCGATGCCGTTCTTGACGTTGTAGAAGCCCTCGGCGGTGCGCTCACCGGTGATGAACGGGCGGTCACGCTCGTCGACATCGGAGGTGATGAGCGTGGCGGCCTCGGCGTCGGTGCGCGCGATGATGACCGACGGGACGTTCGCGACGTCGGCCGCGAGACGGGCCGAGGTCAGCGTGCGGATGTGCTGGTTGGTCGGGATGAGCACCTTGCCACCGAGGTGGCCGCACTTCTTCTCCGACGCGAGCTGGTCCTCCCAGTGCACACCGGCGGCGCCGGCCGCGATCATGGCCTTCTGCAGCTCGTAGGCGTTGAGGGCGCCACCGAAGCCGGCCTCGGCGTCCGCGACGATCGGGGCGAGCCAGTTCTCCACCGAGGTGTCACCCTCGATGCGGGCGATCTCGTCGGCGCGCAGCAGCGCGTTGTTGATGCGGCGCACGACGGTCGGGACCGAGTTGGCCGGGTACAGCGACTGGTCCGGGTAGGTGTGGCCCGAGAGGTTGGCGTCGCCGGCGACCTGCCAGCCGGAGAGGTACACGGCCTCGAGGCCGGCACGGATCTGCTGGACGGCCTGGTTGCCGGTCAGCGCGCCGAGGGAGTTGACGAAGTCCTTGTTGTTGACCTTGTCCCAGAGGATCTCCGCGCCACGGCGGGCGAGGGTGTGCTCCTCGACGACGGTGCCCTGCAGCTCCGCCACCTGCTCGGCGGTGTAGTTGCGGGTGATGCCCTTCCAGCGGGGGTTGGTGTCCCAGTCCTGCTGGATCTCTGCAGCGGTACGTGCCTTGCCGACGTTCGACATCGCGACTCTTTTCTGTCTCGGGGGCGGACCCTGCTTCGCACAATTGCGAGCGCGGCGTCCTGTACCTGGAAAGGATGCCACACACATCGCAGCCCGTCTACCTGGGAATTGTGCGAATCTGGCGAGTTTCCTTGCATTGCTTGCGAACTTTGCGAAGAATGTGGGGCACACCACCGACCCGCGGGAGCCGCTGATGACCACCATCCACATGGGTGCTCGCCTGCGCCGCCTGCGCGAGGAGCACGGTCTCACCCAGGCCGCCTTCGCCGAGACGCTCGGGCTCTCGGCCAGCTACCTGAACCAGCTCGAGAAGGACACGCGCCCGGTCACCTCCCGGGTGCTGGCCCGACTGTCCGAGGAGTACGGGGTCGACTCGACCTTCTTCGCCTCCGACGCCGACACCCGGCTGATCGCCGAGCTCACCGAGGCCCTGTCCGACCCCCAGGTGTCCACCGGGATCCCCGCGGGCGACGTGATCGACCTGGTCCGTGCCCACCCGTCGCTGGCACGCGCCTTCGCGGTATTGAACCAGCGGTACCGCAACTCCGCGGACCTCCTCGCGGCCCTCACCGAGAGCCGCAACGCCCTGTCCGACGAGGTGGACAACTTCGCCCTGGCCATGCCGCACGAGGAGGTGCGCGACTACTTCTACCAACGCCAGAACTACATCGACTCCCTGGACACCGCGGCCGAGGAGCTCACCACCCGGATCCGCATGAACCGCGGCGACGTCCGGGCCGAGCTGGAGAACCGGCTCGCCGAGATCCACGGCGTCCGGGTGGTGCGCCGCGTGGACCTGCCCGACGGGTTGTGGCACCGCTTCTCCGCCCGGGACCGCCGGTTGGACCTGTCGGCTCACCTGACCGGAGGGCAGCAGGCCTTCCGGGTGGCCTCCGAGCTCGCGTTCCTCGAGCACCGCGAGCTGCTCGACCAGCTCGTGGCCGACGGGGCCTTCAGCTCCCCCGCCGCCGGCGCCCTGGCCCAGCGCGGGCTGGCCAACTACTTCGCCGCGGCCGTGCTCATGCCCTACCAGCGCTTCCTCGACACCGCCGAGGACTTCCGCTACGACGTGGAACGCCTGATGACCTTCTACGCGACGGGCTACGAGACCGTGTGCCACCGCCTCTCCACCCTCCAGCGCCCGGGAGCCTCCGGGGTGCCCTTCAGCTTCGTGCGCGTCGACCGCGCGGGGAACATGTCCAAGCGGCAGTCGGCCTCCGGTGTCCACTTCACCACCTCGGGTGGCACCTGCCCGCTGTGGAACGTCTACGAGACCTTCTCCTTCCCGGGCAAGATCATGCGCCAGGTCGCGGAGCTGCCGGACGGGCGTCTGCACCTGTGGGTCTCGCGCACCGTCACCACCCGGCCCATGCGATTCGGGCAACCCCGCAAGACGTTCGCGATCGGTCTGGGCTGCGAGGCCCGGCACGCCCACCGCACCGTCTACGCGCAGGGACTCGACCTCGCCGACGCCGACGCCGCCACCAAGATCGGGTCCGGGTGTCGCATGTGCGAGCGGCCCGCCTGTCCCCAACGTGCCTTCCCGCCGCTGAACCGCACCCTCAAGGTGGACGCGCACCGCTCGTCGCTCTCGCCCTATCTGCTCGACGAACCCCACTCGCCGGCCGCCTCCCCTGCCCTACCCTGACGGCCATGAGCCAGCCGCACAGCACCGACAGCCATCCCCGGGACCCGGCCCGGCCCCGCATCCGTCCCGGCGGGTTCCGTGAACTCGGACCGGTGGGCTGGGCCGTCAACCGCGTGGGCGCCCGCGTGACCGGCAGCCGCGACGTCCATCTGTTCGCCACGCTCGGACGTGCCCGCCGGCTCTTCCCCGCGTGGTTGGCCTATTCCGGGATGATGATGCCGTTCGGGGTCCTCGACCGCCGGACCACCGAGCTGGTGATCCTGCGCGTGGCCCACCTGCGGGACAGCGCCTACGAGCGGGCCCACCACGAGCGGATCGGCGCGCGGGTGGGGCTCGACGACGACGAGATCACCCGCACCCTGCACGACCCCGCGGACGCCGGCTGGTCGGACCGGCTGCGCGCGGTGTTGACCGCGGTCGACGAGCTGGTGCGGACCAAGGACATCGCGGACGACACGTGGGCGGAGGTGGCGGCCCACCTGACCGAGGCCGAGCTGGTGGGTCTGGTGCAGTTGGTGGCGCAGTACGACGGCCTGGCCACGTCCCTCCGGGCCCTGCGGATCCAGCCCGACCGCCCCCGCTGACCCACCTGCCCAGCCCCTCCGGGTTGCGCGTCCCCTTTGCTCGCCCCCTTCCGAGTTCCGCGCCCCCTCTGCTCGCCCATCCGCCACGTGCGCGCCCCCTCTGGTCCATTCCCGCCGCGCACCTGTCGTCCCCATGTTCGGACGACCAGCCCATCGGCTCCTCCGGGAGCCCACCGGGTCCTCCGTGCGCTCCGGTCGTCCACAATCGTCCCCCCTCCACAGGGCGGCCGGAATCCCCGCGTGAACACCGGACCCCCTCGTTCCCGCCGAGGATCATCCTCGGCATGACGCGCCACCACCCGGGCCCACAGCACCCCGTCCTCTCGTCCGCCCGGCTCAGCAGCGAGCTCGCCGCCCTCCCCCGTCGACGACGAGAGCGCGAGTTCGTCAAGATCGCGGACGAACTCTGGCTGCCGGCTGGTCTTCCGCTCGGCTTCGAGACCTTGTCAGTGGCCTACTCGCGGCTGTACCCGAGCGGCGTCCTCACCGGATGGTCGGCGGCGGTCCTCCACGGGATCGCCGCCCCTGACGACGCCATCCCGGAGTTGTGCGTCGGCCCCAGCGGAAGAACGCGTTCGGGCCTGCGGATTCGTCGATACCGGTTGCCCGCCTCGGCCGTGGAGCACAAGCGGGGCGTCGCCGTCACGAGTCGGCGATGGACGGCCTTCGACTTGGCCCGGTTCACCGACCACCTCGGTGGAGTCATCGCGGTGGAGCACTTCTACCGGCACGGGTTCTCCGAGCGCGAGCTCCGCGACGTGGTCGACGGCCAGGTCGGCGCCTGGGGCGTCGCACGAGCACGACGGGTGCTCGCGGACGCCGATCGTCGCAGTGAGTCCCCCAAGGAGACCGAAGCGAGGTTGTTCCTCCGAGACGCTGGCTTCACGGGGTTCGTGCCGCAGGTCGAGGTGGGCGGATACCGCCTCGATCTCGCTGATCCCATTCACAAGATCGCGGTGGAGTACGACGGCGCGCACCACGAGCACCCGGAACAGCAATCGAAGGACCGGTACCGCAGGAACCGTCTCCAGGCCGCCGGCTGGATCGTGATCGTCGTGGACCACAGGATCTTCCGCCACCAACGAGGCGACTTGCTACAGCAGGTTCGTGCGGCGTACGCCCAGCGCACCTGCCGATTCGCCGCCTGACCCTCGGTGCCCCGGCCCCCGATCTCCCGGCGCCGGGCAGACTTGCGCGGCCCCTGTGGTCCATTCCACCGGCGCGACCGCCCAGCGTGCGAGCGTTCCGGGCGCGCAGGACGAAGAGGACGCGCATCTCGCGGGCGGGAGGGGCGGGCCGAGC
>NZ_JAALED010000100.1:0-3430 GCF_014145155.1 Dietzia sp. B19
GGAGGCAATCGTGGCCGCAGCGGCGCGGCCGGTGCGTTCGGCCGCCCCGGAGGCGCGCCCCGCAGGGGCCGCAAGTCCAAGCGGCAGAAGCGTCAGGAATACGACTCGATGCGGGCCCCCGAGGTCGGCGGCGTCCGGCTCCCCGACGGTCGTGGGCAGGTCCTGCGGCTGGCACAGGGTGCCTCGCTGAGCGACTTCGCGGACAAGATCGACGTCAACCCGTCGCAGCTGGTCCAGGCGCTGTTCAACCTCGGTGAGATGGTGACGGCCACGCAGTCCGTCACCCCGGAGACCCTTCAGCTCCTCGGCGAGGAGATGGGCTTCAAGGTCCAGGTCGTCAGTCCCGAGGACGAGGACCGCGAACTGCTCGACTCGTTCGACCTGTCGTTCGGCGAGGACGAGGGCGGGGAGGACGATCTCGAGATCCGTCCCGCTGTCGTCACCGTCATGGGTCACGTCGACCACGGCAAGACCCGGTTGCTCGACAGCATCCGGTCCGCGAAGGTCGGCGAGGGCGAGGCCGGCGGCATCACCCAGCACATCGGTGCCTACCAGGTCACCGTGCCGGTCGACGATATCGACCGGACGATCACCTTCATCGACACCCCGGGTCACGAGGCGTTCACCGCCATGCGTGCCCGCGGCGCCAAGTCGACGGACATCGCGATCATCGTGGTCGCGGCGGACGACGGCGTGATGCCGCAGACGGTCGAGGCGATCAACCACGCGCAGGCGGCCGACGTGCCGATCGTCGTGGCGGTCAACAAGATCGACAAGGAGGGCGCTCAGCCCGACAAGATCCGTGGCCAGATGACCGAGTACGGGCTCGTCCCGGAGGAGTACGGCGGCGACACCATGTTCGTCGACATCTCCGCGAAGCAGGGGCTCAACATCGAGTCGCTCCTCGAGGCGGTCGTCCTCACCGCGGACGCGTCGCTGGACCTGCGGGCCAACCCGGACATGGACGCGCAGGGCGTGGCCATCGAGGCGCACCTCGACCGCGGACGCGGTCCGGTCGCCACGGTGCTCATCCAGCGCGGAACGCTGCGGGTCGGCGACTCGATCGTGGCGGGCGACGCGTACGGCCGGGTTCGTCGCATGGTGGACGAGCACGGGGAGGACGTCGTGGAGGCGACCCCGTCCCGTCCGGTCCAGGTGATCGGCCTGACCAGCGTCTGTGGCGCAGGCGACACCCTGATGGTGGTCGAGGAGGATCGCACCGCACGGCAGATCGCGGACAAGCGTAACGCGCGCAAGCGCAACGCGCTCGCCGCCCGGTCCCGCCGTCGGATCAGCCTCGAGGACCTGGATTCGCATCTCAAGGAGACGAGCCAGCTCAACCTCATCATCAAGGGCGACAACTCCGGTACGGTCGAGGCCCTCGAAGAGGCCCTCATGGGCATCGAGATCGACGACGAGGTGCAGTTGCGTGTCATCGACCGCGGTGTCGGTGCGGTCACCGAGACCAACGTCAACCTGGCGGCCGCATCCGACGCCGTGATCATCGGGTTCAACGTCCGCGCGGAGGGCAAGTCGACGGAGCTGGCCAACCGCGAGGGCGTGGACATCCGGTACTACTCGATCATCTACCAGGCGATCGACGAGATCGAGAGTGCGCTCAAGGGCATGCTCAAGCCGATCTACGAGGAGAAGAAGCTCGGTCAGGCGGAGATCCGCCAGCTGTTCCGCTCCTCCAAGCTCGGCAACATCGCGGGTTGCATGGTCCTCGACGGGATCATCCGACGCAACGCCAAGGCCCGTCTCATCCGCGACGGCAAGGTCGTCGTCGAGGAGATGACCGTCTCCTCGCTGCGCCGCGAGAAGGACGACGCGACCGAGGTCCGCGAGGGCTTCGAGTGTGGTCTGACGGTGACGTACTCCGACATCAAGATCGGCGACGTGATCGAGACCTACGAGCTCGTCGAGAAGCCGCGCGACTGACGTCGACGGCGACAACCCCGTGGGGGCAGGTTCCGTGGTCTGCGGGCCTGCCCCCACGGCATTCTGGGTATCGAGCGGCCGCCCGGCGGCCGCATCACGTCAAGGAGGATCGCCATGGCCGGAAAGGGACGGGCCGGACGGCTCGGCAAACGGATCGGGGAGATCGTCGCGACGGCGATCGAGCACGAGATCAAGGATCCGCGTCTCGAGTTCATCACCATCACCGATTCGCGCATCACGGCGGATCTGAGGGTGGCCACCCTCTACTACACGGTCCGGGGGAGGACGCTCGACGAGGAACCCGACATCGCCGACGCGGGTGAGGCCCTGGCGAACGCTCGGGGCCGGCTGCGCACGATGGTGGGTAAGCAGACGGGGGTCAAGTTCACTCCCGAGCTGACCTTCCGGCTGGATTCCGTACCGGATGCCGCGCGCCAGATGGAGGAGTTGCTCGCCAAGGCCCGCGCCCAGGACGAGCAGGTCCGCCGGGTGGCGGAGGGTGCGCGGCCCGCGGGGGACGAGGACCCCTACCGCAGGGACGACGAGGTGGGTCTACCGGAGGACGACGACCGGTGACCACCCTGGTGGACGCGGGCGGCGCGGCCGAGGTCCTCGCGCGGCACCGTGAGGTGACCGTGCTGTGCCACGTCCGCCCCGACGCCGATGCCCTCGGGAGTTCCGCGGGCCTGGCCCGTGCACTGCGGGCGGTCGGCGTCGTGGTCCACCAGTCGTTCGACCCGGGCACGGTGCCGGAGGCGCTCCGGGTGATCCCGGGTACGGAACACGTGGTGCCGATCGCCGAGGTGCCGGAGCACGACGGCCTGGTGGTGACGCTGGACTGCGCCAGCCCGGACCGGGTGGGCGACTGGGGACGGTTGGCCCGCTCGGCGACAGAGGTCCTCGTGGTGGACCATCACCGTTCCAACCCGGGATTCGGGACGCACCTGCTGTTGGATCCCGGGGCGGCCTCCACCGCGACCCTGGTACTCGACGTTCTCGAGGCCGGTCGCTACCCGGTCGACCCGGACCTCGCCACCAGCCTCTACGCGGGGCTCGTCACCGACACCGGGTCCTTCCGGTGGGGTGGGGCGGGTTCGCACGACACGGCCCGCCGACTGCTGGCGGCCGGGGCGGAGTCCCGGGAACTCGGTTTCGCGCTCCTCGACGCCCACCCGTTCTCCTGGCTCCGTGTGCTGGGGGATCTCCTGGGGACCGCCCGCCTGGACACCGAGGCGGCAGGGGGGCGGGGCGCGGTGTGGTTGACGGTCCCGCACGACGTCGTCGCGTCGGTCGACGAGGCCGACCTCGAGTCGCTCGTGTCCCACCTGCAGGGGGTCCGGGAGGCGGAGGTGGCGGTCCTCGTCAAGGAGATCAGACAGGGCGAGTGCGCGGTGTCGCTCCGCTCCCGCGGTGGCGACGGCGTGGACGTCTCGGCCGTGGCCTCGACGCTCGGCGGCGGTGGACACCCGGCGGCGGCCGGGTGCACCGT
>NZ_JAALED010000101.1:0-11457 GCF_014145155.1 Dietzia sp. B19
CCGGCGCCCGCCTGGCGTTGGCCAACAAGGAGTCGCTCGTCGCCGGTGGTGCGCTGGTGACCGGCGCCGCCGCCCCGGGGCAGTTGGTGCCCGTGGACTCCGAACACTCGGCCATGGCGCAGTGCCTGCGATCGGGCACCGCGGACGAGGTCGCCGGCCTCGTCCTGACCGCGTCCGGAGGTCCGTTCCGGGGCAGGACGCGCGCGCAGCTGGCGGACGTCACCGCGGAGCAGGCGTTGCGGCATCCCACGTGGGCGATGGGGCGGATGATCACACTGAACTCGGCCACCCTGGTCAACAAGGCGCTCGAGCTCATCGAGGCGCATCTGTTGTTCGGGGTGCCGTACGAGAAGATCGAGGTGACCGTCCACCCCCAGTCGGTGGTCCACTCGGCCGTGACCTTCGTCGACGGTGCCACCATCGCCAAGGCGTCTCCTCCGTCGATGAAGCTGCCCATCGCGCTGGCCCTCGGCTGGCCGGACCGGATCCCCGGGGCCACGACACCTCTCGACTTCTCCCGGTCCCACTCCTGGACGTTCGAGCCCGTGGACGAGCAGACGTTCCCGGCGATCTCCGTCGCCCGCGCGGCCGGATCGGCGGGAGGGCTGCGCACGGCGGTGTTCAACGCCGCGAACGAGGAGGCCGCGCCGGCCTTCCTCGACGGGAGGATCGGCTTCACCGAGATCGTCGACGTGGTGGCCGAGACGGTCGCGGCCGCGGACGAGTGGTCGTCCGATCCCCGCGACCTGGACGACGTGACGGCGGCGGAGTCGTGGGCACGGCGCCGTGCCGCCACGCTCGTCGCGAACCGGGAGGGCTGAGTCGTGATGGTGCTCGGGATCGTGCTCTTCGCACTCGGGATCATGGTGTCGATCGTGCTCCACGAGTACGGACACATGCGGGTGGCGCAGTGGTCGGGCATGAAGGTCCGTCGGTTCTTCGTCGGCTTCGGTCCGACACTGTGGTCGGTGCGCCGCGGCGGGATCGAGTACGGACTCAAGGCGGTCCCGCTCGGTGGGTTCTGCGATATCGCGGGGATGACCGCGTACGACGAGTTGGCCCCGGAGGACGAGCCCAGGGCGATGTGGCGTCAGGCGTGGTGGAAACGGGTGGCGGTCCTGTTGGCCGGCCCGGCCATGAACATCGTCCTGGCCATCGCGCTCTTCTACACGGTCGCCGTGGGCTGGGGGCTGGTCAACCGTGACGTCCAACCGATCCCGACCGACCGGGTCGCGGCGGTGGTGGGCGACACCTGCGCCGGTGCGGACCGGTGTGGGGTCGGTGTCGGCCCGGCGGGTGAGGCCGGCATCCTCGCCGGCGACCGGATCACCTCCGTCGACGGCCTCCCCGTGGGCAGTTGGTCCGATCTGTCCGAGGTGGTCTCCGCGCGTCCCGGCCAGACGGTCCCCGTCACGCTCGACCGGGCGGGGGAGACCGTGACGACGACGGCGAGCCTGACCTCGTCCTCCGTCGCGGGTCAGGAGAGGGGTGCGCTGGGGGTGCGACTGTCCGAGGACGGCATCCCCCCGGAGATCCTCGCCGACCCCGCCTACCAGACGGTCAACACCTACGACGCGCTCGGTGCGGTCCCGGCGACCTTCGTGTTCACCGGGGAGATGATCGAGGCCACGATCGACGGACTCATCTCGTTCCCGTCCAAGATCCCGGCGGTGGCGGCGTCGATCTTCGGCGCCGAACGGGCCGATGACTCGCCGGTCTCCGTGGTGGGTGCGAGCCACATCGGTGGCCAGGCGGCCGAGCAGGGTGCGTGGTGGCTGTTCCTGCTCTTCCTCGCGGGGCTGAACCTGTTCCTCGGGGCGTTCAACCTCGTCCCGCTCACCCCGTTCGACGGCGGCCACATCGCGGTGGTGTTCTACGAGAAGATCCGCGACGCGCTACGGCGGCTCCGCGGGCTGGCACCGGGCGGCCCGGCGGACTACGAGAAACTCGCGCCGATCACCATCGGTGTGTTCGTCCTGTTGATGGGCGTGTCCGCGATCGTCATCACCGCGGACTTCGTCAACCCCATACTACTGACGGGATGAGCGTCCGGACTCCCGATCTCGCCCCCGCGCCCCGGAACGCGGATAATGGCGGACGGGATCCGCGAGCACCCGGCTGGCGACCCCTACGGAAGGCCCTGTTGTGAACGACTCCTCCTCCATCCCCGTCGGACTGGGAATGCCAGACGGTCCACCGCCGGTCCTCGCGCCGCGCCGGAAGACGCGGCAGCTGTTCGTGGGCCAGGTCGGTGTGGGCAGCGATCATCCGGTGTCGGTCCAGTCCATGACCACCACCAAGACCCACGACGTCAACGCCACGCTCCAACAGATCGCCGAACTCACGGCGGCGGGCTGCGACATCGTCCGCGTGGCGTGCCCCCGTCAGGAGGACGCCGACGCCCTTGAGACCATCGCGCGCAAGTCGCCGATCCCCGTCATCGCGGACATCCACTTCCAGCCCAAGTACATCTTCGCGGCGATCGACGCCGGGTGCGCGGCGGTACGCGTCAACCCCGGCAACATCAAGGAGTTCGACGGACGGGTCGCCGAGGTGGCCAAGGCGGCCGGTGCGGCGGGGATCCCCATCCGGATCGGCGTCAACGCCGGGTCCCTCGATCCGCGTCTGCTCGCCAAGTACGGCAAGGCCACCCCGGAGGCGCTCGTGGAATCCGCGCTGTGGGAGGCCTCGCTGTTCGAGGAACACGGTTTCGGCGACATCAAGATCTCGGTCAAGCACAACGACCCCGTGATCATGGTGGAGGCCTACCGTCAGCTCGCGTCGAAGAGCGACTACCCGCTCCACCTCGGAGTCACCGAGGCCGGGCCCGCGTTCCAGGGCACCATCAAGTCCGCGGTCGCGTTCGGAGCCCTGCTGTCGGAGGGGATCGGCGACACCATCAGGGTCTCGCTCTCCGCGCCGCCGGTGGAGGAGATCAAGGTCGGTTCGCAGATCCTGCAGTCACTGGGTCTGCGCCCGCGCAAGCTCGAGATCGTCTCCTGCCCGTCGTGCGGTCGTGCCCAGGTGGACGTCTACAAGCTCGCCGACGAGGTCACCGCCGGCCTCGAGGGGATGAGCGTCCCCCTGCGCGTGGCCGTCATGGGGTGCGTGGTCAACGGACCCGGCGAGGCGCGCGAGGCCGATCTCGGCGTGGCCTCGGGCAACGGCAAGGGCCAGATCTTCGTCAAGGGCGAGGTCATCAAGACCGTGCCGGAGGCGATGATCGTCGAGACCCTCATCGAGGAGGCCATGCGGATCGCGGAGGAGATGGGCGAGCCCGTCGGCGAGGCCGCAGCGGGTCAGGGCCCCCAGGTCAAGGTCACGCGATAGGCCGATGACCGATACGGCTGCGCCGGAGGCAGCGACCGGCGGGTGCCGCGGGGTGGGCCCCGGGGAGGCCCGCGCGCTGCTCGGCGTCCTCGAATCCGACCCCCTGGTCTCGTGTCCCGCGGCGGAGAAGTTCGCCGCGTCCGGCGCGGTGCCCGGGCCGGAGGGGCGGTTCCTCACGCTGGGCGGCCCCGAGAGGTCGCTGGTGTTCGTGGGGAGTTCGGTGCTGCCACTCCGTGGTGACGCACATGATCACCACGAGCTCGGTCTCGCGGTGGCGGGCCTGGGGTTCGGCCCCATGTCCGTCCACGGGCGGAGGGATCAGGTCTCCGCGCTGTGGGGTGCCCTCGGTTCCTGCTGGGGGCCGTCCAGGGAACTCCGCGGGGCGCAGCACCTCATGGCGCTGCGGCACCCGGTGGACCGGTCCCTCGTGCTCGGCGACATCCGGGCCGCGACCCTCCTCGAGTTCGAGCAGGTGCTCGCGGCCGCGGCGGCGATGTACCGCGAGGAGCTGGGCTCCGATCCGTTCGCCGTGGGGTCGGGGATACCGTTCCGCCGCCGGGTCGCGCGCTCCCTGGCGAGGGGGAGGACCTGGATCGGGGTCGACGACGGAGAGGTGTTCTTCAAGGCCGACGTCGCCGCAGTCTCTCCGTGGTCGGCGCAGATCCAGGGGGTGTGGGTCCGGCCCGGCAGGAGGGGTGCGGGGCTCGGGACCGGCGGCATCGCCGCGGTGTGCGCCGCCCTCCAGGCCGGTCGACTGACCCCGTCCCTGGTGGTCAACGGATCCAACGCCGCGGCCCGCTCGGCGTACCGGCGGGTCGGGATGGTCGACGTGGTCGACTACGCGACCGTCCTGATGTGACCCGCCGGGCCACGGTGGCGGCACCCGGGCACCCGCGGTCGGGCCGGGTCGGCGGCGAGCCCCTGAACGCACCTATCCTTGAGGCCATGACCACCTCAACCCGTCAGCCCCTCGTCCCCGGCGATCCCACCCCGATCCGGACGGTTCCCGAGTCGATCCCGCGGCCCGAGTACGTCTGGCGCGAGAAGGTCGACGAGGCCAACGGCGAGCCGTGGGTGCAGACGCCCGAGGTGATCGAGGCGATGCGCAGGGCGTGCACGATAGCGGCGGACGCCCTCGTCGAGGCGGGGCGTGCCGTGGCACCCGGGGTCACGACGGACGAGATCGACCGGATCGCCCACGAGTACATGTGCGACCACGGCGCCTACCCGTCGACGCTGGGGTACAAGGCGTTCCCCAAGTCCAGCTGCGTGTCCCTCAACGAGGTGATCTGCCACGGCATCCCCGACACCACGGTCATCCTCGACGGGGACATCGTCAACATCGACGTCACCGCGTACATCGACGGAGTCCACGGCGACACCAACTCCACCTTCCTGGCGGGTGAGGTCGCCGAGGAGAACCGGCTGCTGGTCGAACGGACGCGAGAGGCCATGAACCGCGGGATCAAGGCCATCCGCCCCGGCCGGGAGATCAACGTGATCGGGCGTGTCATCGAGTCCTACGCGCGCAGGTTCGACTACACGGTGGTCCGGGAGTTCACCGGGCACGGGGTGGGTCCCACCTTCCACAACGGCCTGGTGGTGCTCCACTACGACGAGCCGTCACGGACCGAGGTCCTCGAGCCCGGGATGACGTTGACCGTCGAGCCGATGATCTCGCTGGGCGGTCCCGGGTTCGACATCTGGGATGACGACTGGACCGTCACCACCGCGGACAAGGCGTGGACCGCACAGTTCGAACACACCGTGCTCGTCACCGACGAGGGGTACGAGGTGTTGACGCTGCCGAGCGGGGGCTGAGGCCTCGCCGCCGGGTCGGATCGGGCTCCCCGACGACCCGAGTCGAACGATTGTCCCGATGCGGCCGTGAGTCATGGACATCTCGCGCCATAATGTCAATCATGATCGATACTCCCCGCGGACCTGTGGACCACGTCGACATCCTCGTCGTCGGAGCCGGGTTCGGGGGGATCGCGATGGCCGATCGTCTCCTGCGGGAGGGACGGGGCGGGGACATCCTCGTGGTCGAGGCCGGCGACGAGGTCGGCGGGACCTGGCGCGACAACACCTACCCGGGGTGCGCCTGCGACGTGCCCACCTCCCTGTACTCGTTGTCGGGTCACGCTCACCCCGACTGGTCGCACTCGTTCGGTAGACAGGGCGAGATCCAGGCCTACCTCGTCGGGGTGGCGGACAGGATCGGCCTCCGCGATCGACTCGTCACCTCCTGCGAGGTCACCCGCGCGCGGTGGGGCGACGACACCGCCCGGTGGAACGTCGACACCAGCCGTGGGCAGGTCCTGGCCCGCCATCTCATCGTCGCGACGGGGGCGCTCTCCGCACCCTCCGTGCCCCCGCTCCCGGGCCTCGAGGGTTTCGACGGCGAGGTGTTCCACTCCGCGCGCTGGCGCCACGACATCCCCCTCGCCGGCAAGAAGGTCGCGGTGGTCGGCACAGGCGCCTCCGCCGTGCAGTTCGTGCCCGAGATCGCCGGGACCGCCGACCACGTCACGGTCTTCCAACGGACACCCGGATGGATCCTGCCCCGGTTCGACCGTTCCATCTCCCGGCGTCGCCGCGCGCTGTACCGGCGTGTCCCGTTCGTGCAGAAGATCGTCCGGGGTCGGGTCTACGCGGGCCGTGAGCTCTACGTCCTGGCATTCACCCCGGCCCGGTTCCTCCTCCGGTTGTTCGAGTGGTTCGCCCGGTTCTACCTGCTGGTCAAGGTGCGGGACCGGCGGATGCGGACGGTGCTCACCCCGGATTTCTCGATCGGGTGCAAGCGTGTGCTGCTCACCGGCCAATGGCTTCCGGCGCTGTGTCGGCGGGACGTCACCCTGGTCTCCGGAGCCGCGACCTCGGTGACCCCGGGCGGTCTCGTCGACTCCGGGGGTGCCGAGCACCCCGCCGACGTGATCATCTTCGGGACCGGGTTCCAGCCCACCGAGCCGCCCATCGCGCGGGTCGTCACCGGTTCCGACGGCCGGACCCTCGCAGCACACTGGGACGGCAGCCCCCGCGCGCACAACGGCGTGACGGTCGCCGCGTTCCCCAACCTCTTCCTGATGTTCGGGCCCAACACCAGCCTCGGGCACTCGTCGATCGTCTACATGCTCGAAGCACAGGCCGAGCACGTGCTGAGGCTGCTCGAGTTGTCGAGACGAGCGGATCGGGGGACCGTGGAGGTGCGGGAGGAGGCCCTCGACCGGTATTCCGACCGGATGGACCGCGAACTCGCCGGCACCGTGTGGAACGACGGTGGATGTTCGAGCTGGTACATCGACTCACGGGGCCGGAACTCGACGCTGTGGCCCACCTTCACGTTCCGATACCGACGCCAGGTGAGGTCGGTCGACCCGGCGGACTTCGTGGTCGGCTGAGGCCCGCCGGGGCGGCGGGTCAGAAGCCCCGGTCCGGGAAATCCAGTCCGAGCAGGGCGTTCTCGACAACCTCGGCCATCGCAGGGTGGATCCAGTACTGGCGACGCGCGAGTTCGGGGACGGTGATCTCGAACTCCATGGCCTGAATGAGGATCTGGATGAGGGAGGGCGAGTGGGCACCCATGATGTGGGCGCCGACGAGCAACCCCGTCGTGCGGTCCGCGATGAGCTTGCAGCACCCGACCGAATCCTCCATGGCCCAGCCGTAGGCCACGTCCCCGTAGTCCTGGACCTTGACCGTGACGTCGTATCCGGCCTCCCGGGCCTCGGCCTCGGTCAGTCCGACCGAGGCGATCTGCGGCCAGGTGAACACGGCGTAGGGCACCAACCGGTGATTGACGGGGTGGAGGTCGTCAGGGCGCCGCAGGTTGTGCCCGACCACCCGCTGCTCGTGGTTGGCGACGTGCTTGAGCTGGTAGGGGGAGCTCACGTCGCCGAGGGCCCATACGCCGTCGGCCGTGGTGCGGCCGTACTCGTCGACCCGGACCAGCTCCCCGTCCATCGCCACGCCGGCGGTGTCGAGGCCGAGCAGGTCGCCGTTGGGGGTGCGGCCCGTCGCCACCAGGAGCGCGTCGCCGGAGCAGGTCGAACCGTCCTCGAAGGTGATCTCGACCCCGCGCCGGTCCTCGCCGGTCGCGGTCATCGTGGTGATCTGCTGGCCGAGGCGGACGTCCCACCTCCGCCTGGCCTGGTCGGTGAACCGTTCGGCCAGTTCCCGGTCCACGTGCTTGAGCAGGACGTCCGAGCGGCCGATCACGGTCACCTCCACGCCGAGAGCCGAGAACACGTGGGCGAACTCACAGGCGATGAAGCCGGAGCCCTGGATCACCATCGACCCGGGTAGCTCGGGGATCCGCATGACGTCGTCGCTGGTGTAGAAGTCGACGCCGGCGTCGACGACGATCCCGGGGATCGAGGGGCGGGCGCCTGCGGCGATCACCACGGAGTCGGCCGTGATGATCTCCCCGGTCCCCGTGTCGATGGTGCGCGGACCCACGAAGGTCGCGTGACCGTCGTACACGGTCACGTTGTCGCACCGTGTGCGCCGGTAGTCCTCGCCGCTGGAGGCGATCGGGTCGATCCGGCGGTCGAACACCCGGGAGACGATGTCGGGCCAGCGGACGCCGTCGAGAGTCGAGTCGATCCCATACGTGCTCGAGTGCGCGACGGACACGGCGGTGTCCGCGGCGTAGACGAACATCTTGGTGGGGATGCAGCCCACGTTGAGGCACGTCCCGCCGAAGGAGCCCTTCTCGCAGATCGCCACGGACTTGTCGGCGAACGACTCGTCGATCAGCGAGTTTCCGCTTCCGGTGCCGATCACGATGAGGTCGAAGTGCCGGGAGGGGGTCTGGGTCATGGTCGTCAGGACTCCTTGGTGTGGGGTGCGAGGATCTGGTCCAGCCAGTCGCCGAGGTGCCGGAAGACCACCTCGAGCACATCCGCGCGGGAGAGGAACACGTCGTGTCGGGCGCCGTCGACGGGGATGTCCGTGACCCGGTCCGAGACCCGGTCGGCGAATCGCTCCATCGATCGGACATCCAGGATCAGGTCGGTGTCGACGTCGAGCACACCGCCCGCGCCGCGAGCGCCGACGGACGACGCCGTCGACCTCAGCAGGAGCACGGGGAGCGGAAGGTGGACCCCGGACTGGAGAGCCTTCTGCGCCCGGCGGACGGCCGCGAGCCATCCGGCCCGGACCCCGACCCCGCCCGGGGGCTTGAGTGCGGTGTCGAAGTGGAAATCCCCGTCGTGATCGATGTGGGTGCTCACCACGTACCGGTCCGAGGTCTTCAGGGGCAGCCGGTAATAGGGCCTCGCGGAACCCAGGGTTCGGATGACCGGGTCCAACAGGGGTCGGGCGCGGTCGGGGACGTCGAGTTGGAACCAGGGGGAGTTCAGGACCAGCCCCACGACGGGGTCCAGCGAGCCCCGGTCGCGGCGCCGCCCGAGCCAGAGCGGTACCACCAGTCCGCCGGTGGAGTGCGCGGCCACGATGACGGGGAGTCCGGGGTGTTCGGCGGCGATCACGGCCAGTGACCGGTCCAGCTCGTCGTCGTATCTCTTCAGGTCGGTGGTGAAGTGCGGCGTCAGGCCGTCCCGCCTGGAGCGTCCACACTTGCGCAGGTCCACGCCGTAGGTCGCGATGCCGCGACCGGCGAGGAACTCGGCGAGATGGGTGTGGAAGAAGTAGTCGGACAGACCGTGGACCACGAGCAGGGCGGCGACGGGCCGCTCGGGTGCGTCCTCGTGCCGCACGAGAGTGGCCGAGATCGGTCCCTCGCCGTCCGGATCGGTCCCGAGTGGGAGCTCGAGACGCCGGTAGGACGGGCCCAGCAGGTCCGGGGTCCACTGCGCACCGGATCCGGTGGGGGCGACGGCATCGGGGGAGGGCGGAGGCACGACGACCACCCTAGTCCGGTGTGCCGCGGGGGCAGACCGGTGAGTAGTCTTGGGATCCGGTGGACGCGGGGTCGCCGGACGGTCCCGTGTCGATTCCAATTCGGGTCCACGACCAAACAGCGAGGGTAACCGGTGACTGCAGACCAGGTGGCAAAGCACGGAACGACTGATGTGGCGCTCATCGGCGCGGGCACCATGAGCGCGACGCTCGGGGCTCTGTTGCGTCGCCTCCAGCCCGACTGGCAGATCGAGATCTTCGAGCGCCTCGAGGGCCCCGCGCTGGAGTCCTCCGACGCGTGGAACAACGCCGGCACCGGCCACTCCGCACTCTGCGAGCTCAACTACTCGCCCAAGACCGCCGACGGTGACGTGGACATCACCAAGGCCGTGAGCGTCAACGAGAAGTTCCAGGTCTCGCGGCAGTTCTGGTCCTATGCCGTGGAGAACACGATCCTCGGCGACCCGACGGAGTGGATCCGCCCGGTCCCGCACATGAGTTTCGTGGCCGGTGAGGCCGGGCAGGAGTACCTGCGGAAGCGGTACGACAGGCTCGCCGGCCACCCCCTGTTCCCCGGGATGGGTCACACCACCGACTTCGGAGAACTCGAGCGGCTGGTCCCGCTCATGGCCCGTGGCCGGTCCGCCGACCAGCCCTTCGCCCTCAGTCACTTCGAGAACGGCACCGACGTCAACTTCGGGGCACTCACCCGGCAGTTCGTCAAGTACCTCACCAGGACGGGCACCGAGGTCCACTACCAGAACCAGGTCAAGGATCTCGAGCGCAACACCGACGGCAC
Source organism: Dietzia sp. B19 (assembly GCF_014145155.1). Lineage (NCBI taxonomy): Bacteria > Bacillati > Actinomycetota > Actinomycetes > Mycobacteriales > Dietziaceae > Dietzia > Dietzia sp. B19. The sequence continues at coordinate 9,992 of NZ_JAALED010000101.1, forward strand.
CTGGCGGCTGACCGTGGCCAACCGCCACACCGGCGACGAGCGCACGGTCGATGCTAAGTTCGTCTTCGTCGGAGCCGGCGGCGGTGCCCTGCACCTGCTGCAGAAGTCGGGCATCCCGGAGATCAAGGGCATCGGCGGGTTCCCCGTGGGGGGCCAGTGGCTGCGCTGCACCAACCCCGACCTCGTCGACCAGCACCAGGCCAAGGTGTACAGCCAGGCGTCGGTCGGCGCGCCGCCGATGTCGATTCCGCACCTCGACACGCGCGTCATCGACGGCAAGAAGGGGCTGCTCTTCGGCCCGTTCGCCGGCTGGACCCCGAAGTTCCTCAAGATGGGCAGCTTCATGGACCTGCCCTCGAGCATCCGTCCGGGCAATCTGCTGCCCATGGCCAACATCGGGCTCACCGAGATGGGCCTGGTCAAGTACCTCATCACCGAGCTCGCCAAGAATCACGGCGCGCGTGTCGAGACCCTCAGGGACTTCGTGCCGTCCGCGCAGGACGGCGAGTGGGAGAAGGTCGTCGCCGGCCAACGTGTCCAGGTGATCAAGCCCAACGGGCGCGGGGGGACCCTCGAGTTCGGTACCGCCGTGGTCAACGCCGCAGACGGCTCGATCGCGGGTCTGCTGGGGGCGTCCCCCGGTGCGTCCACGGCCGTCGACGCGATGGTCGATGTGCTGCAGCGCTGTTTCCCGAGCCGGTTCGCGGACTGGAAGCCCGCGCTCGAGGAGATGATCCCGTCCCTCGGTCGCGACCTGGCCGCGGAAGAGGGCCTGTTCGCCGAGCAGTTCGAGCGCTCGACCCGCACCCTCAAGCTCGATCAGAGGGCCTGACGGCGGGCCGGACCCCGCCCCGTACGAACCCTGATCCCCCGGTCGCCGCGTCGCTGTGGCCGGGGGATGACGCGTATCACAGTGCCTCGGGGCCGAGGCGGTCGCGGCCACCGACGGCGGATAGGATCGGCGGCATGATCCGGCCCGTGAACCCGTACCCCGTCGGCTTGGACCTCGAAGGCCGTCGGGTCGTGGTGATCGGCGGCGGATCGGTGGCCCAGCGGCGTATCCCGGTGCTCCTCGAGTCGGGTGCCGTCGTCCACCTGGTGAGTCCTGAGATCACGCCCACGTTGCAGGGACTGGTCGACTCCGGACGCATCCGGTGGGAGGCCCGTGAGTACCGGTCCGGCGACCTGGAGGGCGCCTGGTACGTGGTGGCGGCAACCAAGGACTCCCTGGTCAACGCCAGGGTCGCCGCCGAAGCCGAGCAGGATCGCACCTTCTGCGTGCGGTCGGACGCCGTCAACTCGGGCACCGCGGTGACGCCCGCCGTCGTTCGCCGCGACGAGATGGTGGTGGCGGTGCTCACCGGGGACCGCGCACGGACCGCCGAGGCCCGTGATGTGGTCGCCCGCGCTCTGAGCGACGCCGGCGCCGAGGCGCCGGAGGTCGAGGAGAGGCTGCGGGGGACGGT
>NZ_JAALED010000102.1:0-6216 GCF_014145155.1 Dietzia sp. B19
CGCTCTCCTCCGTGGCCTCGCGGAGGCGGGGCAGGACCGAGGATGCGGCCTCCGCCAGGGAATCCGCGGCGTGCGCGGCGAGCTTGGCCAGGCCCGGGCCGAGGCTCCACACGCCGGCGTCGTCCCGGGACAGGAGTTGGTGGATCTCGAGGCCCACCGCGAGCCGGTGGGCGGTGGCCCGGGGGAGTCCGGTGCGCTCGCAGAGGTCGGCCAGGACGCACGGCTGCTCGGCCACCGCGTGGAGCACCGTCATGGCTTTGTCGAGGACTCCGATCCCGCTATACTGTCTCACAGTTCGACTATAGCGTCCTACATGGTGAGAATCCATCGGTTCGACACCCGGGCGTGGACTGGAGGCGTGATGAGTGTGACACCGTCCGGAGGTGCCCGGGGCCGAACCCTGGCGGAGAAGGTCTGGGACGACCACGTGGTGGTCAGGGGCGAGGGGGAGGGCGAAGCCCGTCAGCCGGACCTCATCTACGTCGATCTCCACCTCATCCACGAGGTCACCAGCCCGCAGGCCTTCGACGGACTCCGGCTGGCGGGCCGCGGCCTGCGCCGTCCGGACCTCACCCTGGCGACCGAGGACCACAACGTCCCGACCGACATCGTCGGCGGGGCCGTCAACCTCATCGCCGACCGCGTCTCACGGACCCAGATCGAGACGCTGCGCACCAACTGCGAGGAGTTCGGGGTCCGGGCGTACCCGATGGGTGACCCGGGGCAGGGCATCGTCCACATCATCGGGCCCCAGCTCGGCCTGACCCAGCCCGGCATGACCGTCGTGTGCGGAGACTCGCACACCTCGACCCACGGAGCGTTCGGCTCCATCGCGATGGGTATCGGGACGTCCGAGGTCGAGCACGTCATGGCCACCCAGACACTGTCGCTGCGGCCGTTCAGGACCATGGCCGTCACCGTCACCGGCGAACTGCAGCCGGGGGTCTCCGCCAAGGACCTCATCCTGGCCGTGATCGCCCAGATCGGGACGGGCGGGGGTCAGGGGCACATCATCGAGTACCGCGGCGAGGCCATCGAGAAGCTCTCGATGGAGGCGCGGATGACCATCTGCAACATGAGCATCGAGGCCGGCGCCCGGGCCGGGATGATCGCCCCGGACCAGACCACTTACGACTACCTGAAGGGGCGGCCGCACGCCCCCGCCGGGGAGGAGTGGGACGCCGCCGTCGAGTACTGGACCGGCCTGCGGACCGACGATGACGCGGTGTTCGACACCGAGGTGGTGATCGACGGCTCCGCCCTCACCCCGTTCGTCACCTGGGGCACCAACCCCGGCCAGGGTGTGCCCCTCGGGTCCACCGTCCCGCACCCGGAGTCCTTCGGGGACGAGAGCGACCGTGTCGCCGCCGAGGGTGCGCTCGAGTACATGGACCTCGAGGCCGGCACCCCGTTGCGCGATGTCCCGGTGGACGTGGTCTTCGTGGGCTCGTGCACCAACGGGCGTATCGAGGACCTCCGGACCGTGGCGGAGATCATCGACGGCCGCGCGGTCGCCGAGGGTGTCCGGATGCTGGTCGTCCCGGGATCGATGCAGGTGCGCCAGCTCGCCGAGCAGGAGGGCCTGGACAAGGTGTTCACCGCGTTCGGCGCCGAGTGGCGTCAACCGGGGTGCTCCATGTGTCTCGGGATGAACCCGGACTCACTCGAGCCCGGCCAGCGCTGTGCCTCGACCTCCAACCGCAATTTCGAGGGCCGCCAGGGCAAGGGTGCCCGTACCCATCTCGTCAGCCCGGCGGTCGCCGCGGCCACGGCCGTCGTCGGCCGCCTGGCCTCGCCCGCCGATCTCGAGCCCGCGAAGGGGGCCTGATCATCATGGAGCCGATCACCACCCACACCGGCATCGGGGCGCCGTTGCACCGGTCCAACGTGGACACCGACCAGATCATCCCCGCCGAGTACCTCAAGCGCGTCACCCGCACCGGTTTCGAGGACGGACTGTTCTCGTCCTGGCGAGCGAACGAACCCGACTTCGTCCTCAACCGTTCCCCGTACGACCGCGCCTCGGTGCTCGTGGCGGGTCCGGACTTCGGCACCGGCTCGTCGCGCGAGCACGCGGTCTGGGCCCTGAAGGACTTCGGCTTCCGCGTCGTCATCTCCTCGCGCTTCGCCGATATCTTCCGCGGCAACTCCGGCAAGTCCGGACTGGTGGCCGCGCAGGTCGAGCAGCAGAACGTCGACCTGCTGTGGAAGATCATGGACGAGCGTCCGGGCCTCGAGTTGACCGTCGACCTGGGGACCCGGACCGTGACCGCGGGGGACGTGACCGTCCCGTTCGAGATCGACGACTACACCCGCTGGCGCCTCATGGAAGGTCTCGACGACATCGGGCTCACCCTCCGGCAGGCCGATGCGATCGCGGAGTTCGAGCAGCGCAGGCCGACCTTCAAGCCCGTCACCACGCTGCCCGGTCGCGGCTGACCGACCGGGCACCTGGCGGCTGACCGACCGGTCCGGAGTCACGTCCGGAACGCTCCCCGTGACGGCAACGTGTGAGTATGCTTATATTTCGTATGACGCGGTGCTCTGCCGCGTCGGCGTACTCACCCTAAGGGGGATCCCTCGTGAACAAGGCCGACCTGATCGCCGAGCTGGCGGAACGGATGGACGGAGACCAGCAGCTCGCCACCGAGGCGCTGGAGAACACTCTCGACATCATCGTGCGGGCGGTGGCGGCCGGAGAGTCCATCACCATCATGGGATTCGGCATCTTCGAGAAGCGCGCACGCGCGGCGAGGGTCGCGCGCAACCCGCACACCGGTGAGTCCATCCCCGTCCCACCCACGTATTCGCCGGCGTTCCGGCCCGGGCAGTATTTCAAGTCCGTCGTCCAGGGCACCGAGACCCTCCCCGAGGGTCGCCTCGCCGCCAAGCGGTCCAGTTCGCACCAGTCCTTCGGCGGTGTCGGGAAGAACGGTGTCAACCACCGCGACAAGGTCAGCTGAGCGCCTGCCTCACCGCACGGGGAGCGGGCTCGGGTAGTAGTCGGCGAACACCAGGGTCCCACCGTCGAACCCCAGCCCCCAGGCGCCGGACTTCTTGGTCGAGGTGTCCCCCACGTCGATACCGGCACGTTCGGCCAGGTCGCCCAGGAGGCCGGGGATCGCGGTCCCCTGAGAACTCACCGCCGCCACCCCGTCGCCGCCGGCGATCTCGAGGAGGCGGGCGCGGGCGGCGGCGGGATCGTCGAGGTACGCCTCGTCGCTCAGAACCGGCTCGGGTGTGACCCCGACCCCGAGCTCGTCGGCGAGTGGGGCCAGGGTCTGCTCACACCGCACCCGGGGGGCACTGTGGAGCCTCCGGACGCCGAACGCCCTGAGCATCGGGACCAGGAGTTCTGCCTGGGTGCGTCCGGCCTTGTCGAGCGGGCGCGACGAGTCGTCACCACTCCATTCCGAGCGGCTCCCCGCCTTGGCGTGTCTGACCAGCAGGAGGACAGAATCCACGGGCCGGGCCGCGGCGAAGCGCGTCAGGATCTTGCGGTCCAGTGCGTACGAGACCAGTTCCTTGGCCTCGTCGACCGGGAGCCACCGGATGTCGTCGACCTCGGAGTTGGGCTCGAAGCCACCCCCGGACGCGAGCGCGGACCAGTAGGTGACCTCCTTCCGGGTGTTCTCCTTGAGCGGGTACGCGGTGGTCCCGATCCTGGACTCGAGAGCCGCGGAGAACCCCGTCTCCTCCGCGATCTCGCGCACCGCGGTGACGGGCAGCGACTCACCGGGATCGACCTTGCCCTTGGGCAACGACCAGTCGTCGTACCGGGGGCGGTGGACCACGGCGCAGCGGGCGGACCCCCCGTCCATGCGGTACAGGACGGCCCCGGCCGCGGGGACCACCCGGACGCTGGTCCGGCCGCCGTTCGACTTCCTGCTCATCGGTCCCGGAACCCCGCGTGGACGGAGGCCATGCGCTCCTGGTGGTCGACCGAGTCGGACCGGTCCCCGGGGGCGGGCATCCGCGCCCACGAGGCGTCAGGCCTCAGATGGAAGCTGCGCGTGGCCGGGTCGAGGGCGGAGTCGAAGATGCGGTGGATCTGACCCTTGAGCCGGGGGTCGGTGACGGTGGTCATCACCTCGACCCGGCGGTCGAGGTTCCGGTGCATCATGTCGGCGCTGCCGATGAGCACCTCGTCCGCCCCGCGGAAGTTGAGGATCCGCGAGTGCTCGAGGAAGCGTCCGAGGATCGAGCGGACGTGGATGTTCTCGCTGAGCCCGGGGACACCGGCGCGCAGGGCACAGATCCCGCGGACCACGATGTCGACCTGCACGCCCGCCTGCGAGGCCCGGTAGAGGGCGTCGATGATCTGCTCGTCGACCAGCGCGTTGGCCTTGAGCCGGATCCCCGCCTCGCGACCCTCGGCCGCGAAGCCGATCTCGCGGTCGATCCGCTCGATGATCCCCGAGCGGATCCCCTCGGGGGCCACGAGCAGTCGTCGGTACTTGGAGACGTTGGAGAACCCGGTGAGGTGGTTGAACAGGTCCGTCAGATCGGACACGACCTCCTCGTCCGCGGTGAACAACCCCACGTCCTCGTACAGGCGGGCCGTCTTGGGGTTGTAGTTCCCGGTGCCGATGTGGGCGTAACGCTGTAGCCGGTCGCCCTCCTTCCGGACCACCAGGCAGGTCTTGCAGTGTGTCTTGAGTCCCAGCAGGCCGTACACCACGTGGACACCGGCCTGTTCGAGCTCTCGCGCCCAGCGGATGTTGTTCTGCTCGTCGAAGCGGGCCTTGATCTCCACCAGTGCGACGACCTGCTTGCCAGCCGCCGCGGCGTCGACGAGAGCGTTGACGATGGGGGAGTCGCCGGAGGTCCGGTACAGGGTCTGTTTGATCGCCAGCACGTTCTCGTCCGCAGCAGCCTGTTCGATGAACCGCTGGACGGTGGTCGCGAACGAGTCATACGGGTGCTCGACGAGGACGTCGCCCTCCTGGAGGGACGCGAAGATGTTCCGGGCGGTCTCACGCTCACCGAATGCCGGGGGGGTGGCGGGGACCATCGCCGGATCCTTGAGGTCGGGCATGTCCAGGCCGTGGATCTGCCACAGCCCCGTCAGATCGAGCAGTCCCGAGAACCGGATCACGTCCTCGGAGTCCACGTCGAGTTCGTGCTGGAGGATCCGGAGCATCCGCGGCGTCATGTCCTCGGCGATCTCCAGCCGCACGGCGGAGCCGAAGCGGCGGCGGGCGAGCTCGCGCTCGAGCGCCTGCAGCAGGTCCTCGTCACGGTCCTCCTCGACCTCCATGTCCGCGTTGCGGGTCACGCGGAAGACGTGGTGCTCGACCACCTCCATGCCCTGGAACAGGTCGCCGAGGTGGGCCGCGATGATCTCCTCGGCGGGCACGAACGAGTACTCGTCCTCCGCGTCCCGGGCGACCCTGACGAACCGGGGCACGTTGTGGGGGATCTTGACCCGGGCGAAGTGCTCCTGCCCCGAACCGATGTCGCGGATGATCACCGCGAGGTTGAGGCTGAGTCCGGAGATGTAGGGGAAGGGGTGTGCCGGGTCGACGGCGAGCGGCGTGAGGACGGGGAAGATCGAGTTCCTGAACAGCTCCGCCAGGGAGAACCGCTCGTCGGCGGTGAGCTCGCCCCAGGGCAGGATCCGGATCCCGTGTTGCTCGAGTTCGGGTCTGATCTCGTCGTGGAACAACCGGGTCTGCTCGTCGCAGAGCTCGCGGGTCCGGACACTGATCCGGCCGAGCTGCTCGGCGGGCGTCTGGCCGTCGGCGGATCTGACCGACAGACCCGTCTTGTCGCGGCGCTTGAGGCCGGCCACCCGCACCATGTAGAACTCGTCGAGATTCGACGCGAAGATCGCGAGGAACTTGGCCCTCTCGAGTAGCGGCAGGTCCTTCTCGCCCGCCAGGGCCAACACTCGTGCGTTGAAGTCGAGCCAGCTGAGTTCTCGGTTGAGGTAGCGGTCACGGGGTCGGGGGAGTTGCTCGAGCACGGGGTCGTCTGCGGTCACCGGACCATTGTGGCCGATACCCCGGCGGAGTGAGCACGTTGACTCACGGAGGGGGTCCTCAATACCGCCGCGGTGGCCTCACCCACGGCGCGTCCGGTCAGTGCCAGGACGTCCTCGGGGGTGTCGACGTCGCGACCGGCCGCGCCCGAGGGATCGGCCCCGCCGAGCGGGACGGCACCACCCTCGGACAGGTGTCGGGCGGCGGAGTCGGGCCCGAACCGGGGCACGCG
>NZ_JAALED010000103.1:0-4464 GCF_014145155.1 Dietzia sp. B19
CATCCCGCCCGCCACCACGAGCGCCGCGCCGAGAGCCGCCGCCCTGGCCGTCACGAGATCTCCGCCCGGCCGCCGGTCACCGTGATCCGGCCGCCCTCGAACTCCATGACCTGGCCGTCCCGGGTGGTGCGCAGCGCGCTGGTGGGATAGCCGAGCCGGCCACGCTCGTAGTCGACCGTGCCCCAGGCGTCGAACACCGGACCGCGGGGGATGGCGTGCGCACCGGTGCGCGGCGACCAGTAGATCGCCCCGCCCTGGAAGCGACTGAAGGCGCCGCCACGCGTGGTCAGGGAGATCTCGTCGGTCGTCGGGTACCCGAGTTCCGAGTTCTCCGCGCCGGCCTCCCGGTAGGTGCTCAGGATGGCGCCCTCGACGACCCTGGGGCCAGTGGCGGAGGACCAGTAGACGGTGCCGCCCTGGAATCCCTGGACAACGCCGGGCTTGTTCGGGTTGGTGACCTCGTCGGTGGTCGGGTACCCGAGGTCGCCGCGCTCGGCGCCGCGCTCCTGCCACATCGACCGGATCGCCCCGCGGATCGCGTGCGCCCCGGTGGTCGGCGACCAGTAGATGACCCCGTTCTGGAACTGGGTGAACCGGCCCCTGCCGTCGGGCGTGGTGGTCTCACCGGAGGTGGGCAGACCCAGCGGGCCGTCGGGTCCACCCTCGGCCTGGTAGGCGGCGCCGATGGCCCCGAGGACCGAGTGCGCGCCCGTCTGCTGCGACCAGAAGACGCGGCCGAAGCGGAAGTCGGTGGCCTTGCCGCCCTTGACATCGTACTCGCCCGTCAGACAGGGGCCCAGACCGGGCTGACGCTCGGCGACCCGGGCGATCTCGCCCTGTGCCGCGCACGGGGGCTCGACGTTCTCGATCTCGACGGCGCCCGCGAACTGGGGCCACGCCTGCATCATCTCGAACTGCCAGTACGGCCACGTGTGCGTGCCCGAGGGCCGGAAGTTGGCGGTCACCTCGACGCCGGCCCCCCGGGCCTTGTTGACGAAGGTCTGGGTGGTCATCCGCGACAGCAGCTCGAGCCCGTAGCCCGGGAAGTTGGTGGGGATGTCCGGCAGACCCGACGGCTGGTCCCACGGACCGGTTCTCCCGCTTCCCGCGGACACGTAGACGCTCTGGCCGCGGAGCTTGTCCGCGTGGAGCTTGGGGTCCTGCTCCTGCCACCTGGCCGAGCCGAGGGGTCCCCACATGCTCTCCGCCTGATACCCGCCGGCGTCCTGCATGGCCACCTTGATGGCCTCGGGCATGCCGAAGCTCGTGGTGTCGAGGAAGCCCGAGTAGCTCGCCGCGAACTGGAAGTAATCCGGGTAGCGCTGCGAGAGCATCATCGCGGCCGTGCCGCCCATCGACAGCCCGGCCACGCCGTGCTTGTCGTTCACCCGCCAGTCGCGGGCCAGTAGCGGCGGCAGCTCCTCCATGAGGAACGTCTCCCACTGGTAGGCCGAGCCGTTGGCGTCCGCGACCCAGTCCGTGTAGAAGCTCGATTCGCCGCCGACGGGGAGCACGATGATCGCGTTCTTGGCGTCGAAGAACTGGGAGATCTTGGTCTCGAGGGTCCATCCGCTGGCGTCGTTGCGCGCCCGCAGGCCGTCGAGCAGGAGCAGCGAGGGGTACGTGCGTTCCGGCTCGGCGTTCCACTGGGCCGGGAGCATGAGCTGCACCTGGATGGCCTGCTCCATGGCCGGGGACTGCACCCACAGTGCGACCCGGTTGGCCGTCTTCCACTCGACCTTGTCCAGGCGGACTCCGGTCGGGAGGCTCGTCGGCACGCTCAGGGAGGGGGAGTCCACCCGGTTCCCGGGGGTCGCCCGGGCCGGGTCCTCCTGGCCGGGACCGGTCTGTGCCGGGGAGGCCTGGACCGGGGAGCCCTGGGCGGGAGTCTCCTGACCCGGGGTCACCCGGACCGGGGTCTCCTGGGCGCCCGCAGCCGGAGGGACGATGAGGCCGGAGCCCACCATTCCCACCACGAGTGGGGCCGCCAGGAGGGACGCCCACCGGGTGCGGGGGCTCGCGTGTGCGCTGGGGGTCGCCATGTGAGGTTCTCTTCCTTGCCGCGTCGTCGCCGAACGTCTCGGTGAACGGGCCGCGAGCGCGACCCGGACAGCTTCTGCCCGGGGCCCTGGTCCGTCGTCCGCCCGCGGGCTCCCCTCCCGCGGCCGAACCCGGTGGTCACGCAAGCGACCGGGGCCCCGCACGAGAATCTACGCACGGGGCCCCGGTGTGACGGGTGAGGACTCGCTGAGCGGAGCCCGATTCGTCGGCTAACCGACCGTGATCACCACGCGAAGGCGTTCATCACGGGCAGGATCTGCGCCGAGCGGGCGGCGATCAGGTCGTCGTTCCAGTAGCCCCACCCGTGGATGCCGGTGGTGCGGTAGTCGAACGTGGCCTGGTTGGGCCGGGCGTTGAGGGTGTTCTGGAACGCGATGGTCGAACCGCGCGACAGACCCTCGAGGATGATGCCGTTGAAGGTGTTGAACACGGCCTGCAGGCTGGAGGGCTGGTCGTACCGGCCGGGGATGGCCGACCCCGCGGTGACGTACATCGGGATGTCGCGCAGCTTGTCCGCGTTGAGCAGCGGGTCGTTCTGACCCCAGCGCGGCGAGCCCGGCAGGCCCCACATGGCGAACGGGTCGCACTTGCACTGGTCGAACATCGCCAGCGGGATCATCGTGTACATGCCCGGCGCGGTGGGGTTCATGTAACCGGAGAACACCGAGACCTGCTTGAACTGCGTCGGGTGCTTGGCGGCGAGGGTCGCGGCCGCGGAGCCACCCATGGACAGTCCGGCGATGGCGTTGTTCTGCGGATTGACCCCGAAGTGCTCCGCGAGGTAGCCGGGCAGCTCGGAGGTCAGGAAGGTCTCCCACTTGTACTCGAGCAGCCGGCCGCCCAGGTTGATGGGCCGATCCCAGTCGGAGTAGAACGACACCTGGCCGCCGACCGGCATGACCAGGGTGATGTTGTCCTGCAGGAAGATGCGGTGCGCCTGGGCGTCCCGGGTCCACGCGTTCCACTCCTCGCGGGCGCGCAGACCGTCGAGCAGGTACAGGCCGGCGTCGCCGTTGAAGCGGGCGGGCTGGACCTGCACCTTGATGTCGCGGTTCATCGAGTTGGACCACACGTTGCAGAACTGGACCCAGGATCGGGCCTGCTCGTCGTACCAGCATCCGGGGCGGAGCACTCCGCGGTTTCCGCGCGGGTCCTCGTTACCGCCGGCCGGTCGGAACGCGGGGGCCGCGGGCGGCGCGCCGGCTGATCCGGCGGATCCGAGGCTGGCGGACGAGCCCTGCTCGGTGGCCTGGGCGCCGACGAGAGCCGGAGCGCCGACGACGAGGCCTGCAGCCGTCGCCAGGGCGGTGAGCCCGGCGGCGAACTTGCGCCGGAGGGTGGTCTGGGACATTCGTGGGTTCCTTTGTTCGTTCCTGGTGCCCCCAGGTGACCCGGGGCATCGGTGACGTCCATCGGACCGGCCCCACCAGGGGAGGACCGGAACTGCGACATCGTTACTGTCGCTTATTCTGGGACAGGTGTTACAGGTCGGGGACCTGATCGATCCCCTACTGTTATCGATTCGAGACAACAGTACGGGCCACACTACCGAGTGCCCTGGTACTTCTCCACTTTCTCAGGCATGGGCAACCCGCACCTCTGCACCTCGTATGCAGGGATTCTGTTGATCCGGTACTCGGCGAATGAGAATGCGTTAACCAGGTTGGACCAGCGCTTCTCCAGCGTCAACGGGCCGGAATACGAGTCGATCAGCGCCTCGGTCGCGGGGCAGGTGAGCGCCACCTCGGCCTGGTTGACCCAGTTCACGTCGATCCATCGCGGGAAGTTGACCGGGTCCTCGACCACCCCGGTGCGCGCGAGCACCCAGTCGTACGGGAGGAACTTGTCGTGGCCGATACGCCCGTCCTCCATGCGGTCGGTGTGTGCGGCCAACGGCGAGGCCAGACCCACGGTGTCGTAGACGTCCACGTCGAGCGGGAGGTTCATGCTGGTCATGCCCAGGTTGAGGAACACGACCGTCTTGATGGGGTCGTCGGGCAGTTCGAACGGCTGCAGTCCGGGCATCGGGCGGTCGTAGGCCACCACGTCCCACCGGTCCTGGAAGCCCGGGACCGGCAGGAAGACCGCCCCCGTCCGGTTGGTCGAGACCTCTCTCACCAGTGCCCTCATGCGCGGGAAGTCGAGGTAGTCGTCCGCGAGCAACGGGTGCTTGTGGCCGGTCCGCTGGATGTAGAACTGCCGCTCGTCGACGATCCCCGCGGCGGTGATGGACTCCGGTTCGTCGCGGAACGGGTCCTGGACCACCTCGACGGTCACCGCCCATCCGACGACGACGAGCCACGCACCGGCGACGACGGGGACCGCCACCCGGCGCACGCGGGCGTCGTCCGCCCCGCGGGCGGGTCCGACCGGCAGGGGCACCACGGAGACCGGCAGGAGGAA
>NZ_JAALED010000010.1:0-4857 GCF_014145155.1 Dietzia sp. B19
CGCCGGGCCCTCGGCGACCACGGCGGCCAGCGGGCCGTCGGCGATGCGTCTGACCAGCTCCTCGTGGTCGATGCGCCCGGCCGCGGCCACCACGACGTCACCCGCACGGAGGACCCTGCGGTGGAACGATCGCAGCGTCTGCGCGTCCAGGGCCACCACCGACTCCTCGGTCCCGATGATCGGGCGAGCCAGCGGGTCATCACCCAACACGGCTCCGGTGGCGAGTTCGCAGGCGAGGTCCTCCGGGTCGTCGGCCCGGCCCGCGAGCTCGTCGAGCACCACGTCCCGCTCGATCTCCACGTCCTCCGGGTCACACGACCCGCGTGCCACCACGTCCACCAGTACGTCCACGGCCGTCGCCAGGCCCTCCGCCGGGACGTGGACGTGGTAGCAGGTGTGCTCCCGGCCCGTGTAGGCGTTGAGGTCACCCCCGAGGAGATCGATGCGCTCGGACAGTTCGAGTCCCGAGGCCGTGGCGGTCCGCTTGAACAGGACGTGCTCGAGGAAGTGCGCGGCACCGTGTTCCTCGGGGGCCTCGTCGGCGGAACCCGCCGCGATCCACACCCCGACCGCCGCGGTGTGGCACCACGGCAGGTTCTCGGTGACCACCCGGAGCCCGGGGATCGATCTGTCCACCCTGATCGTCGGATCCACGGCGACCCTCCCTTCCAGCGATACGAGGCACGCACCCCGCGCTCCGGGGTGCGTGCCTCGTGAGGTGCCGGGGTGCGCGTTCCCGCCCCGGCGGTGTATCAGTTGTCGTCGCCCTCGGCGTCGGCAGGCGATGCCGCCGCGGCGGACTCGTCGCCGACGGGCACGAGGCTGATCTTGCCGCGGTTGTCGATGTCCGCGATCTCGACCTGCATCTTGTCGCCCACGTTCACGACGTCCTCGACCTTGCCGACCCGCTTGCCCTGGCCCAGCTTGGAGATGTGCACCAGGCCGTCGCGGCCGGGCAGCAGCGAGAGGAAGGCGCCGAACGGGGCGGTCTTGACGACCGTGCCGAGGAACCGCTCGCCGACCTTGGGCAGCTGCGGGTTGGCGATGGCGTTGATCTTGTCGATCGCGGCCTGCGCGGACTCGCCGTCCGTGGCCCCGATGTACACGGTGCCGTCGTCCTCGATCGAGACGGACGCGCCGGTCTCCTCGGTGATCGAGTTGATCATCTTGCCCTTGGGCCCGATGACCTCACCGATCTTGTCGACCGGGACCTTGATCGCGATGATGCGGGGCGCGAACGGGCTGAGCTCGTCCGGCTCGTCGATCGCCTCGGCCATCACGTCGAGGATGGTCAGCCGGGCCTCGCGGGCCTGGGTGAGCGCGCCGGCCAGGACCTCGGACGGGATGCCGTCGAGCTTGGTGTCGAGCTGCAGCGCGGTGACGAACATGCCCGTGCCGGCGACCTTGAAGTCCATGTCGCCGAACGCGTCCTCGGCACCGAGGATGTCGGTGAGGGCCACGTAGCGGGTCTCACCGTCGACCTCGTCGGAGACCAGGCCCATCGCGATACCCGCGACGGGGGCCTTGAGCGGCACACCGGCGTTGAGCAGCGACAGGGTGGAGGCGCAGACGGACCCCATCGAGGTGGAGCCGTTGGAGCTGAGCGCCTCGGAGACCTGCCGGATCGCGTACGGGAACTCCTCGACGCTCGGCAGGACCGGCATGAGCGCACGCTCGGCGAGCGCCCCGTGGCCGATCTCACGACGCTTGGGCGACCCCACGCGACCGGTCTCGCCGGTGGAGTACGGCGGGAAGTTGTAGTGGTGCATGTAGCGCTTGCTGGTCTCCGGACCGAGCGAGTCGATCTGCTGGGCCATCTTGACCATGTCGAGCGTGGTGACCCCGAGGATCTGGGTCTCACCCCGCTCGAACAGGGCGGAACCGTGGGCCCGTGGGATGACCTCGACCTCGGCGGACAACGCGCGGATGTCCCTGATGCCGCGGCCGTCGATGCGGAAGTGGTCCGTGAGAATCCGCTTCCGGACGATCTTCTTGGTGAGCGACTTGAACGCGGCACCGAGCTCCCCGACCCGACCGGAGAACCGCTCCGAGAGCGAGTCGAGCACCTCGGCCTTGAGCTGGTCGGTCGCCCCGTCGCGCTCCTGCTTGTCCGCGATCGACATGATCTCACCGAGCTTGGCCTCGGCCACCTCGGAGACCGCGGTGAACGCGTCCTCCTGGTAGGGCGGGAAGAGCGGGAACTCCCGGGCCTCGGACGGGGCCGCGGTGGCCAGTGCCTGCTGCGCGGCGCACAGCTCGGAGATGAACGGCTTGGCCGCCTCGAGACCCTGCGCCACGACGTCCTCGGTGGGAGCCTGCGCGCCACCCGCGATCTTCTCGATGACGGTGTCGGTGGCCTCGGCCTCGACCATCATGATGGCGACGTCGGCGGTATCACCGGAGCCCACGACGCGACCGGCCACGACCATGTCGAAGACCGCCTCGGAGAGCTGCTCGACGGTGGGGAAGGCGACCCACTGCCCCTCGGGGCGGGCGGCGGTGGGGATGAGCGCGATCCGCACGCCTCCGACCGGACCCGAGAACGGGAGGCCGGACAGCTGCGTGGAGGCGGACGCGGCGTTGATCGCCACGACGTCGTAGAGGTCCTTGGGGTCCAGGCTCATGATGGTCACCACGACCTGGACCTCGTTGCGGACCCCGTCCGCGAAGGTGGGGCGCAGCGGACGGTCGATGAGGCGACACGTGAGGATGGCGTCGGTACTCGGCCGACCCTCGCGGCGGAAGAACGAGCCCGGGATGCGACCCGCGGCGTACATCCGCTCCTCGACGTCCACCGTCAGGGGGAAGAAGTCGAAGTGCTCCTTGGGGTGCTTGCCCGCCGTGGTGGCGGACAGCATCATGGTGTCGTCGTCGAGGTACGCGACGACGGCCCCGGCGGCCTGCTTGGCAAGGCGTCCGGTCTCGAATCGCACCTCGCGGCGACCGAAGTCGCCGTTGTCGATGGTCGCGACGGTCTCGAAGACACCGTCTTCGACCTCGACGGCCGTGATCTCTGGCATGTGTAGTCCTGTCCTGTCGGTGACTGGGGGCCTCACGGCGGAGACGTCTCCGCCGGGCCCGCCGGGTCACACGTCAGGGAATCCCGGTTCGACTTCGGTCTTCGATCGAAGCGGCCGGAACCGGCGCCCCGTCCCGGGGCACCCGCGGTTCCGGCAGCCACTACCGAGGACCGTCAATCGGACCTGTCGACACCCGGTACGTGCGCACCGGCCGTGATCAGGCTACCAGGGACAACACCCCGGGTCACCGGGGGACGCGCGGACACCGCCCCCGTACAGCACTGTTCCCCGCCCTCTTCGAGGACGGGGAACAGCGGGCGTGCGGGCGGGGTCCGCTCAGCGACGCAGGCCGAGGCGCTCGATCAGCGAGCGGTAGCGCGCGATGTCGACCTTGGCGATGTACTTGAGGAGACGACGACGACGGCCGACCATCAGGAGCAGACCGCGACGGGAGTGGTGGTCGTGCTGGTGGCTCTTGAGGTGCTCGGTCAGCTGGCTGATCCGCTTGGTGAGCAGCGCGACCTGGGCCTCGGGCGAACCGGTGTCGGTCTCGTGGATCCCGTACTCGGCCAGTACGGCCTTCTTCTCTTCGGTGGTCATCGCCATGGGTGTCTCCTGGTTGTTCCAGTCCGCGAAAATGAATGACCCCGCCGCCGCGGACCGCAGGAGGGCCGACAGGAGACGTTACCAGTGGAGGGCACCGGCGCCCCAATCGATGATCAGCGGCGGTCAGCGCCGGCGTCGAGAACGGCCCTGGTCCTGGCGACGTCCCGGTCCATGGCCACGAGGAGCTCGTCGACCGAGGAGAACTTCTCCATGTCACGGACGTGGTCGACGAAGTCGACGGCCGCCACCCGCCCGTAGAGGTCCGCCGACTCGTCCAGGACGAACGCCTCGACGCTGCGCGCCGCGTCCCCGAACGTCGGATTGGTCCCCACGGAGATCGCGGCCGGGTAGCGCCGACCGGGCTGGATCGACCCGTCTACCTCGTGATCGTCGAGGAGGGCGAACCACCCCGCGTAGACGCCGTCGACGGGCACTGCCGTGTACTCCGGCAGATCCAGGTTGGCCGTCGGGTACCCGAGGTCGCGTCCACCACGCCCGGCTCCGTGCACGACGATCCCGGACACGCGATGGGGACGGCCGAGGATCGCGGCCGCGCCGGCGACGTCGGACTCCGCGAGCAGACGCCGGATCCGGGAGGAGGACACCGGCTCCCCCCCGGATTCCAGCAGATCCATCACCCGGACGTCGATGCCCCGCTCGGCGCCCAGCTCGCGCAGCGTCTCCGGGGTACCCGCCGCGCGTCGGCCGAACGAGAAGTTGCTGCCCACGGTGACGGAGCGGCTCCGCAACCCCCGCACCAGCACGCGGTCGATGAACTCGTCGGGTTCCCACGAGGCCATGTCGGTGTCGAAGGGCAGGGCGAAGACGGCATGGACCCCGAGGTCGCCGGCCAGTTCGGCGCGTCGCTCCAGGGGGGTGAGCACGAGCGGATGCGTACCGGGTCTGATCACCTCGACGGGGTGCGGGTCGAACGTCACCAGCACCGGGCTCGCCCCCGACTCGCGTCCGGTACCCACCGCGTGCTCCACCAGACCCCGGTGACCTCGATGGAGTCCGTCGAACACCCCGAGTGCGACGGAGGTCCCGCCGTCGGGGATCACGATCTCGTCGAACGTCCGCCACAGCTGCACGGCGACCACCTTACGCCCGGGTCTCACAGGCCCGCCGGGCGCATGACCACGACCGGAGCCGCGCGCTGCCCGGACTCGGAGACCAGGGCGGCGACCCGTCCGTCCGGTCCCACGGCGGCGACCACCCCGGCGTCGCCGCG
>NZ_JAALED010000104.1:0-6031 GCF_014145155.1 Dietzia sp. B19
TTGGCGGAGTGTCCCCGATTTGGCGGACGGGATTCGCGTTCCGGGGCCGACTTCTCGCACCTGAGGTCCGCCAACCACCGCCATCTGCCAACCGCCGGCGGTCGACGTCAGCTGACCTGGGCTTCCTTCTCCGCCAGCCACAGATAGGCGGTGAGCATCCGCTTGAGCTCCGTGACGGTGGCGTCGTGGATGTCCTCGCCCGTGGCGGAGCCGGCGCTGACGGAGAAGTTCAGCATCGAATAGGCCACGTGGACCAGCACGTCGGCCATGAACGCGCGGCGCTGGCGCTCGGTGGCCGGCATGAGCGGGGCGAGCACGCTGGCGATCATCCTGGCGAGCTCGCGCTCGTTGACCGCGGCGGTGGCACGGGTGGCCGGGGTCGCCTGCGTGGCCAACCAGACCGCCCGCCGGGAGGGATCGCTCAGCCACAGGTCCGCCAGGTGGTCGAGGAAGTCGTTCAGCAGTTCCGGCCAGTCCAGCGCGGGGATCTTCTGAGCGAAGCGCTCGATCTCCTCGATCACGCCGTGGGCGTCCTGCCGGTCCAGCTCGCACACCAGGACGTACTTGTTGGCGAAGAACTGGTACAGCGTCCCGATGGGGACCCCGGCGCGGGAGGCGACCTCCTCGCAGGTGAAGGAGTCGAACCCCACCTCGACCAGCACGTCGCGCGCCGAGGACAGCAGCGCCTGGAACTTGCGCCGGCTCCTCTCCTGGATGGGCCGACGGCGCGGCACCAGGATGTTCGGCTCGTCCTGGACGGCCTCGTCAGCGGGATCCCGTACTGGTTCCTGCACTCGCTCGGGCGGGTCGGTGGGCATGGGTGGCGTCAGCCCTCCGTGGGTTCGGGCAGTTCCACACCGAGGAGCTTCGCGAGCATCGCCACGTGACCCTTGGCCCGGACGTTGTACCGCGCGAGGGAGAGCGTCCCGTCGGACTCCACGACGAACGTCGATCGGATCACGCCCATCACGGTCTTGCCGTAGTTCTTCTTCTCCCCGAACGCACCCCACTCGGTGAGCATGGTCTTGTCCGGGTCGGACAGCAGGGGGAAGGTGATGCCGTGCTTCTCGCGGAAACGCACGAGTTTCGCCGGCGGGTCGGGGGACACCCCCACGACCCCGATCCCCGCCTCCCGCAGCTGCTGGAGGGCCCCCTCGAAGTCCACGGTCTCCGTGGTGCATCCGGGCGTCATGGCGGCCGGGTAGACGTACAGCACCACGCGTCCGTGCGCGGCGAGCAGGTCCGCCAGCGACGTGGGGGTTCCGTCGGCGTCGGGGAGGGTGAAGGCGGGGGCGGTCTGGCCCACCTCGAGCCGTGGTGTGGTCACCGGTGCTCCTGAAGTCGGGTCGGGGTGTGTGATCACTCCAACCTATCCGATGCGTCGGCGCGCGGGCGCGGATCGCCGACGGGTGCAGTAGCGTGGGCGGGGTCCAGAATCCGCGGCTAACCGCGTGACGAGCGATCGACGGAGGTCTCGTGTCCAGGAGTTACGACAGCATCGAAGGCGACATCGCCAAGGCGCGTGACGATCTCGCGACGACGTTGGACGAGATCGTCGACCGGGTCAATCCCAAGAACCTCGCCGAAGAGGGCAAGGAGAGGGCCGTCGCCGCCCTCACCGATCCCCGGGTCCTCGCGGTGCTCGGCGGATTCGCGGCGCTGGTCATCGGGGGCATCTCGGTGTCCATGGCCAACAAGCGCAAGGAACGTCGGCGCATCGAGGCCTACCTCGAGGCGCGTCGGGCTCTCTGAGCTGCCGCCGCGCACCACAGCCCATCGAGAAGAGCGTTTCGCACATTCCCACTCGGGAAACGTGTGCGGAACGCTCTTCTCGTTGAATCACGGGGGTCCCGGCCGCGCTGCCGACACGACGAAGCCCCGGGTCGTGGACCCGGGGCTTTCTCTGTTGTGCGCCATCAGGGACTCGAACCCCGAACCCGCTGATTAAGAGTCAGCTGCTCTGCCAATTGAGCTAATGGCGCCTGCGTGGTGCGAGAGAAACAGTAACAGGACACCGGCGGCATCACGAAATCGCCTGGTCGGGGCGGGGGTGGCCGGTTTCTGACGGCGCATCCTTAACCAATTCGATATGGAATGCAATGATTTCCCCAGGCATACTGAGGAGGACTTCCCCTCGGCCCTGTCGACGTCCGGGGGGAGATGATGCTCGGAAGGGGCCATTAGTGAACTTGCGCCACACGGATCGGACCAGACGACGGGACCCGGGTTCCCGGTCGAGATCCCGTCTCGCTCTGGCCGCCGTGGTCGCCGGTTCGCTCGTGTTGACGGGGTGCACGATCGGGGCCGGCGGCGCGGGTGAGGCCCAGGTCGCCGAGGCGCCGGCCGAGCCGGCCGCGGTCATCGACCTGTCGGTCGAGGACGGATCATCCGACGCCAACCCCGCCGAGCCCGTGGTCCTCACCGCCAGCGACGGTCGCCTCGACACCGTGGTCATGCGGAATCCGGAGGGCGTCCAGGTCCAGGGCGAGTTCAACCCCGACCTGACGGAGTGGCGGACCACCGAGGACCTGGGTTACTCCCGTCAGTACACGCTCGAGTCCACCGCGACCGACGAGGACGGCCTGGTCACCCGCAAGAACGTCACGTTCAGCACCCTCACCCCGCGCATCATGACCGCGGCCTACCTCACCACCGGTCAGGGCTCGACGGTGGGCATCGGTCAGCCGGTCGCGGTGATGTTCGACGAGCCGATCTCGGATCGCCGTGCCGCCCAGGACAACATCCACATCCGTACCGAACCCGAGGTCGAGGGCGCCTTCTACTGGGTCTCCAACCAGGAGGTCCGGTGGCGTCCGGCCGAGTACTGGGCGCCGGGTACCACCATCGACGTCCACGTGGACATCTACGGCGAGGATCTGGGCGGCGGCATGTACGGCCAGGAGGACGCGCGCAGCGACTTCCGGATCGGCGACGCGGTCATATCCAGGGTGGACGACTCGACCAAGCAGATCGTGATCGAGCGCAACGGCGAGGTGGTCAAGACCATGCCCACCTCGATGGGCAAGCCCGACACCCCGACCCCCAACGGCACGTATGTGATCGGCGAGAAGCTCGCCTCGATGGTCATGGACTCCTCGACCTACGGCGTTCCTGTCGACTCGCCGGAGGGCTACCGGACCCCGGTCCAGTACGCCACGCGGATGTCATACAGCGGCATCTTCGTCCACGCCGCGCCGTGGTCCGTCTGGGCGCAGGGTAGCCAGAACGTGAGCCACGGGTGCCTCAACGTCACGACGGCGGACGCCAAGTGGTTCTACGACAACGCCAAGCGCGGCGACATCTTCGAGGTCACCGGCACGGTCGGCCCGACGCTTCCGGGGTGGGACGGTCTGGGCGACTGGAACGTCCCGTGGGAGACCTGGAAGGCCGGTAACGCAGACGCGGGCACGGCCTGAGGCCCGAGCCCCCCTCAGCGGGGGCGGACGCGCAGTGCTCAGCGTGATCGATCGGGATCCCGGTCGTCGCGGCGTTCGGCGGCCCTGAACAGTGCGCGGCCGGGAGCCGCGGAGACGCCGTGTGCGAGGGTGCTGGCCACCACGACCAGGGTGCCCACACCCAGCAACAGCGGATCCGGACCTGCTCTGGACGCCTCCTCGGTCAGATAGAACACCGCCGCGACCCCGACCGGTCCGAACCAACCGAGGAACGCCGCGTCGCGGACACGCAATCCGAGCGGCCGCATGAGGGCGAGAAGCACCGGCGGGCGCCGGAGGACGAGCACGGCGGCCGTGAGAAACACCGCCCCCCACCCCAACTGCTCCCACTGCTGCCACGGCAGCATCGCTCCGAGGACGAGGAAGAACGGCAGCACCGCGAACTGGTTGACCGCCTCATCGATCTCCACCTCCACCTGCCTCTCGTCTCCGACGCTGGTCAGGTTGAAGGCCAACCCCGAGACGAAGGCCGCGAAGACCCCGTTGACCCCCAGCAGGCCGGAGCCACCGAGGACCAGCAGCGCCAGGAGCAGGGTGAACAGCAGGATCGGGCCGTTCTCCGTAGCGTGGTGGCGCTCAGAGAAATGGAGGGCCTTGGCCGCCGATACCCCGGCGAGGACGCCCAGCACCACGGCGCCGAGGATCTCCCAGCCGATCTCCAGGGCGGCCTGCCCGGCGGTGAGGGGGGTCGCGATGGCGAGAGCGACCAGGACCAGGGGAAGGGCCAACCCGTCGTTCGCCCCCGACTCCAGAGACAGCAGTTGCCGGTCGTCTTCGGGCAGGTCCCGCTCGGCGGCGTCCCCGGTCACCGCGGCGGAGGAGAGGACGGGATCCGTGGGGCAGATCGCGGTGCCGAAGAGCAGCGCCACTGCGAAGGGGATGCCCAACGCCCAGATCGCAAGGCCTGTGGAGATTAGCGCCATCGCGGGCATCACCACCACCAGGAGGAGCGTCAGGCGTCGCCAGTGACGGCGGATCGCCGAGAAGGGATAGCGAAGAGCCACACCCATCACGGAGATGCCCAGAAGGATCTCGGCGCCGCGATGGAGCGTCGAGGGGTCGGTGACGATGTCGGGGACGTCGAAAACACCGAGGACCACGGGGCCCAGGACTATGCCGACCCCGAGTGCGATGAGCGGCTCCGATACGGGCCATCGGTGCAGTCGCGCGGACACGGCGACGATCACGACGCCGAGCGCGCCGACGGTCGTGAGCAACAGATCGAGTGTGGACACGGGCCCTCCAGGTCAGTCGGGTCCACCGCACCATAGGCAACCCCTGGCGGTCGCGCCATCGGTCCCTCGCGTCCCGCGGTGGACCGTGCGAATGCCGAGAGGGCGCGGATGGAAAAGTGGGCGCATGACCGACGAGCGTGAGATCACCCGGCCCACCGACCTGGCCCGTGGCCGCCGACTCGATCCGGCCGCCGTCGGCTGGACCCGCACGCCGTTGCACCGCACCGCCATCGCCGGGTGGGGGCGCACGAAGCGCTGGGAGTACTGGGGCATCGTGTCCGACCGGTTCGTGGTGGGGCTCACCGTGGCCGGTCTCGACTACCTGTCCACCTGCGCGGTCTACGTCCTGGACCGCCGAACCGGGGTGGAGACCACCCGCAGCGGGATCAGCCCGCTGGTCCGACCCGCCTTCAGCGACGGGGCGGGGGTGGGGACCGTGCACGCGTCGGCCGGCGTGGGTTCGGGTCGGGTGGGAATCGAGATCGACGACGACGACGACGAGGGCGCCACCGCGATCCGTGTTCGTGCGACCGGACTTCAGGTGGATCTGGAGATCGTCCGCCCGGGTCATGACAGCCTCGGGGTGGTGGTGCCGTGGAGTGAGCGCCGCTTCCAATACACGCTCAAGGATCTCGCCAACCCGGTCACCGGTTCGGTGACCCTGGACGGGGTCGCCCACGAACTCGGCACCGGGTGGGCGGTCCTGGACCGCGGGCGCGGACGCTGGCGGTATGCCACTCGATGGAACTGGGGAGCGGGCAGCGGTGTGGTCGACGGTGTGCCGTGTGCGCTGCAGGTGGGTGGCCGGTGGACGGATGGAACCGGGTCCACGGAGAACGGGATCCTCGTGGACGGCCGCCTGCACAAAATCAGTGAGGATCTGCACTGGAGCTATGACCTGGCGGATCCGGCGGCGGTGTGGCGGGTCCGCGGCGAGCGCCTGGACGCCACACTCACCCCGTTCCACCTCCGCAGGGACATCACCGAGCTCGGGATCCTGGCCGTGCGCACCCACCAGGCTTTCGGTACCTGGCACGGGACCGGGGTTCTCGACGACGGCACCACTGTGCGCCTGGACGGCGTGCTCGGCTGGGCGGAGGAGTCGCGTAACCGCTGGTAGGGCGCGGGGTCTCGCAGAGCTACCCCGCGCCGGGCAGCGTGAGAACCGAGTCGCAGCGGGCGATCACGTCTGCCTCATGTGTCGCTACGAGGACGGCGGCACCAGCGACGGCCGCCTGCTCGAGGCTGGCGAGCACGGCGCTGCTCGTCGCCCGGTCGAGTGCCGCGGTGGGTTCGTCGACGAGGAGCACGTCCGGCGCGCGGAGCAGCGCGGCGGCCAGG
>NZ_JAALED010000105.1:0-22329 GCF_014145155.1 Dietzia sp. B19
CGCTCGGCGCGGGTGAACCGGCGCGGGCGCTGGGTTGCCAAGTCGAACGCGGCGATGGTGGCCGTGCAGTCCACCGCGGGCGGCGCCGAGTCCGGCGTCATGCGGCCGCGGACCTCGTGCCGGGCCACGAACATCGCCCCGCCGACCTTCTCGCACCACATGCGCACGCGGATGGGGCCGTCTGCGTGCTTGACCTGGCCCCGGTACTTCACCGCCAGGTCGGTCATCACCGCACCCGCGGTGAGCGTCGCGGTGGGCATGCCCTCGGAGAAGAGCCACGGGATCCGCGCCTCCTCGATGAGCGTGATCATCCGGGCGTGGTTGACGTGGTGGTAGAGGTCCTGGTCCGACCACCGGACCGGCATCGCCGAGGTGAACACCCTGCGGCCCGGCTCTCCGGACACGCCCAGGGGGCCGCCGGTCTCGTAGACGAGCTGGTCGGTCACGTGGCGGGCCCCTGGTCGGTGATCGCCGCCGGCTGTGAGGCCGCCTCCAGCACGTTGCGGACACCGGAGGGAATCTCCACCGCGGTCGAGGTGGAGGAGTCGTAGGCGACCATGACCACCCGCAGCGTGCAACAGATCTCGCCCGCCGCGTCCAGGATGGTCTGGCGGATCTGGTACGACGTGGTCCCGACGTGTTCGACGTCGATCTCCACGTCCACCGAGGTGGAGTCACGCAGGACGGGCCGCAGGTGGTCGATCTCGGTGCGCCGCACGACCTGTGGCAGGTTGCCCAGGCCGAACGGCCCGAACCGGCTGCGGATGAACAGGATCCGCGCCTCCTGCGCGTACTCGAGGTACTTGATGTTGTTGACGTGGCCGTACTGGTCGAAGTCCGCCCACCGCACCTGCAGGGTGCAACGGAACGTCCCGCCGTCCACGGCGTCGCGCATGGTCATCCCGCCTCCTCCCGGTCCCCGAGCAGCGCCGCGCGCTCCACGGGGGTGATCTCCAGTGTCGTGGTCTCGTCATCCGCGGTCACCACCATCACGGTGTCGACCACCGCGCAGGGCTCGGCACCGGTCGACTCGGAGCCGATCGAGGTCCGCATCGTGAACGAGGTGCGGCCCACCCGCACCACCTGCACGTCCACCCACACCTCGGGCACGCCCATGGCGATGGTGCGACGGAAGTCGATCTCCATCCACCGCGCCAGTGCGCTCGGCACCCGGGAGCCCGGCACCCCGAACTTCTCGCGGAACCACATCAGGCGGGCGTCCTGCGAGAACTCCTGGAACCGCACGTTGTTGACGTGCATGCCCACGAAGTCGGAGATGCGCAACGGGATCCGGACCCGGTGCACGGCCCCCGCCACGGTGGCGGCCCCGGGTGAGGTTCCGGTGGTCGGGGCGTCCGAGCCCTGGGTGGTCGGCGTGGCCATCTGCGGTCAGTCCCTGGTGAGCTTGCGGTGCGTGACCCGGTGCGGGCGCGCCGCGTCGGGGCCGAGACGCTCGACCTTGTTCTTCTCGTAGCCCTCGAAGTTGCCCTCGAACCAGTACCACTGCCCCTCGTCCACGTTGCCCTCCCAGGCGAGGATGTGGGTACAGGTGCGGTCCAGGAACCAGCGGTCGTGCGAGATGACCACGGCGCAGCCCGGGAAGTCCTCGAGTGCGTTCTCCAGGCTGCCCAGCGTCTCGGTGTCGAGGTCGTTGGTGGGCTCATCGAGGAGGATCAGGTTGCCGCCGACCTTGAGCGTCAGCGCCAGGTTGAGGCGGTTGCGCTCACCACCGGACAGGACGCCGGACTTCTTCTGCTGGTCCGGGCCCTTGAAGCCGAAGGCGCTGACGTAGGCACGCGAGGGCATCTCGTTCTGGCCGACCTCGATGTAGTCGTTGCCCTCGGAGACGACCTCCCACACCGACTTCTCCGGGTCGATGTTGGCGCGGTTCTGGTCGACGTAGCTCAGCTTCACCGTGTCGCCCACCTTGACGGTGCCGGAGTCCGGCTCCTCCAGGCCCACGATGGTCTTGAACAGCGTCGTCTTACCGACGCCGTTGGGGCCGATCACGCCGACGATGCCGTTGCGAGGCAGCGTGAACGACAGGTCCTTGATGAGGACGCGGTCGTCGAAGCCCTTGGTGAGCTTGTCGACGTCCACCACCACGTTGCCGAGCCGCGGCGGCGTGGGGATCTGGATCTCCTCGAAGTCGAGCTTGCGGTGCTTCTCCGCCTCCGCGGCCATCTCCTCGTACTTGGCCAGACGGGCCTTGGACTTGGACTGGCGCGCCTTGGCACCGGAGCGCACCCACTCGAGCTCGGCCTTGAGCCGCTTCTGCAGCTTCTGGTCCTTCTTGCCCTGGACCTCGAGGCGCTCGGCCTTCTTCTCCAGGTAGGTGGAGTAGTTGCCCTCGTAGGGGTGCAGCTGACCGCGGTCGACCTCACAGATCCACTGCGCGACGTGGTCGAGGAAGTACCGGTCGTGTGTGACGGCCAGGACGGCGCCGGGGTAGGCGGCCAGGTGCTGCTCCAACCACAGGACGGACTCGGCGTCCAGGTGGTTGGTGGGCTCGTCGAGCAGCAGCAGGTCGGGCTTGCTCAGCAGCAGCTTGCACAGCGCCACCCGACGCGCCTCGCCACCGGACAGGTTGGTCACCGGCGAGTCGCCCGGCGGGCAGCGCAGGGCGTCCATGGCCTGCTCGATCTGGGAGTCCACGTCCCAGGCGTCCACGGCGTCGAGCTGCTCCTGCAGCCGACCCATCTCCTCCATGAGCTCGTCGGTGTAGTCGGTCGCCATCTCCTCGGCCACCGCGTTGTACCGGCGGATCTGCACCATGGTCTCGCCGAGGCCGTCCTCGACGTTCTCCTTGACCGTCTTGGTCTCGTCGAGCACGGGCTCCTGCATGAGGATGCCGACGCTGGCCTCGGGGTCGAGGAACGCCTCGCCGTTGGACGGCTGGTCCAGACCGGCCATGATCTTGAGGATCGAGGACTTACCCGCGCCGTTGGGCCCCACGACGCCGATCTTCGCACCGGGATAGAAGGACATCGTCACGTCGTCGAGGATCACCTTGTCCCCGTGCGCCTTGCGAACCTTCTTCATCGTGTAAATAAACTCGGCCACTTCTGCCCTCTCACCTGCGCAAATAGTTCACATCGCCGCGGCCGGACCGCGGGCACGACCCCCATGTTACGTGCCCACCCGCAGCCCTGGTGAGCACGGCGGAGGGCTACCCGCGGCCCCGCCGGTTCAGACCCGGACGGCCTCCGCGAACCCGCCGACGGCGGCCTGCCCCACCGGCGCATCGTCGGCGTCCCGGGAGCCGATCTCCATGAC
Source organism: Dietzia sp. B19 (assembly GCF_014145155.1). Lineage (NCBI taxonomy): Bacteria > Bacillati > Actinomycetota > Actinomycetes > Mycobacteriales > Dietziaceae > Dietzia > Dietzia sp. B19. The sequence continues at coordinate 3,277 of NZ_JAALED010000105.1, forward strand.
CTCCTCCGCACCGCCCGCCTCCTGCGGCTGCACCGCGCCCTCCCCCTCGGGCGAGGTGCCGGAGCCCTCCACCTGGGCCCTGCGCATGGTCACGTCCATCCGCGAGAGGTCCGGGCCCAGTGCGGTGACCCGCATCTCCAGGTCGCGCTGGATCCTGCCGTCCTTCTCGTACTCGTTGGTCAGCAATCGACCCTGGACGATGATGCCGTCGCCCTTGACCAGCGTCCCGGAGGCCCGCTGCGCCAGCCTGCCCCAGCAGTTGGCCGAGAAGTACAGGGTGCCGCCGGTCTTCCACTCCCCGGTGTCGCGGTCCTGGTAGCGGGTGTTGCTGGCCACCCGGAAGGAGAACACCGAGTCCTCTCCGACCCTGCGGGTGGTGGGGTCGGTGATCACGGTTCCGCGGACGGTGGTGTGGGTCTCGTTCATGGTCTCGCTCCTGTCACACTCGGACCGACCGTGCGTCGGCCTCGTGCTCCAGAGCGTGCCCCACCTCGTCGTCGTCGTATCCCGGTCGCATCGCTCGCGGTACCCGCACTGTGGAGGGGCGGCAGGGGTGTGGAGCGAGAGGTCCGACGACGACGAGGTGGGCGCCTCTCAGGCCCGGCGGTCGGCGCGGGACATCTCACCGAGCATCTCGTTGTAGGCCTTGAGCTCGGCGTCGTCGTCGCGCTCGGCCTGCCGCTCCCCGCGCCGCGCATCCCGCATGTCGCTCTGGTACCACTGCCACGCCAGGGCCAGCATGACGATGAACAGCGGGATCTCCCCTGCCGCCCACGCGACGCCGCCACCGACCTGTTGGCTCTGCAGGAGGTCCGGGATCCACGGCAGCCCGATCCCGCCGTACCAGTTCTCGGCGAGCACGGTCTTGTAGTTCATGAGCATGATGCCGAAGAAGGCGTGGAACGGCAGCGAGCTGAGCAGCACCATGAGCTTGTAGAGCGGCGAGAAGTGCCGCGGCGCCGCGTCGACCCCGATGATCACCCAGTAGAAGAGGTAGCCACTGATGAGGAAGTGGACGTTCATGAACATGTGGCCCAGGTGCTCGGACGCCAGGGACTCGTAGAAACCGCCGAAGTAGATGATGTAGAAACCGGCCACGAACTGCACCGACGCGACGATCGGATGGGTGAGGAAGCGCGAGAGCGGGTTGTTGATGAACTCGACGATCCACTCACGCGGCCCGGGCGGGTTCCCGCGCCCCGCAGCCGGGAGCGCACGCAACGCGAGCGTCAGCGGCCCGCCGAGCGCGAGCAGGACCGGGACGAGCATCGAGATGAGCATGTGTCCGACCATGTGGCTGGCGAAGTCGGCCATCATGTACATCCCCATGCCGGAGCTGGTGGTGAGGAACAGCAGCACACAACCGAGCACCCAGGCCACGGTCCGGCCCTTCGGCCACGAGTCGCCGCGGCGGCGAAGGGTGATCAGGCCCCACACGTAGAGGCTCAGCAGGACGACTGCGGCCAGGCCCAGCACCAGGTCGAAGCGCCACAGCCCGAGCACGGTGCCGAACGAGAACGGCCCGGGTAGCTCGAAGCCCAACAGGGCCTCCTGACGGGTGGGGACGTAGAGCGGGGCCGGCGGCGGGGTGCGGCCGAGCGAGACCGAGAGCCCGATCGTGCCCGCCATCACCACGGCCTCGACCAGCCCGATCCGCAACAGGGTTCCGCGGTCGACGGGGGCGTTGGCCGACTTGGACTCGATCTTGGCGATGATCCGGCGGCGCATCGCCAGCCCGAACACCGCGAGCAGGGCCAGCGCCAGCGCCTTGGCCAGCACGAGCAACCCGTAGGTCGAGGAGAACAGGTCGGCGGGGTGCAGCCGCACGAGCGCGTTGATGATCCCGGAGAACCCGAGCGCGATGATCGCGATCGTGGCCACCACCGAGTAGCGGCGCAGCGCCAGTGCCACGCGGGAGCCGCCCCGCATGGTGTGGGCGAGCACCGCGACCAGCCCACCCACGTAGAAGGCCGCGGCGAACAGGTGGATGATCAGCGAGTTGGTGGCGATGTCGTGGGCCGTGCTCCCGGAGGCGTGGCCCGTGGCCGCCACCGGCAGGAGCGAGAGCACCGACACGCCCAGCCAGATCACCGACCAACGCCAGCTCAGGGTGAGCCGTTGCCCGATCCCTGCCACCAGGGCGATCACCGCCGCCCACCGCCAGGAGGAGGCCACGTCGATCTGGTTGATGGCGACGATCCACTGGTCCGGCGGCAGCGACTCCCACAGCGTGCGCCCGGAGACGTCCGACAGCGTCAGCGGGATGAGCAGCGCCGCGGCCACCGCCCAGGCGATGTTGGCCCACGAGGAGATCCGCTGCGAGCGGTATCCGTCCACATCGAGGGTCTTGTCCTTCTGGGGCGGTGTGAAGAACGCCGCGAACAGGGCCGTTCCCACCGCCACCGCGGCGAGCAGCTCGCCCATCGCGCGGACCGCCGGGAGCCCGGCCGTGGTGAGGACGCCCGGGTCCGGGACTCCCACCAGCGCAAGCGCCACCTCGGTGGACATGCCCGAGAGCGGGATCACCACCGCGGCGGCCACCACCGCGAGCAGGATCACGACGGGTACCACGCTGCGGGTCCTGAGCGGTCCGGCGGTGGCGGGTGCCGACTTCGACGACGTCATGACCACCATCGTAGGAACCCGATCGCCCCCGGGCCGATTCGCGCCTCCTGCGCACACCCCCGGATCGGCTACCATTCTTCCGGCGACGCCGGACGCGAGCGTCGCAGGCCTCCGTAGCTCAGTGGATAGAGCATCCGGTTTCTACCCGGCTGGTCAGGGGTTCGAATCCTCTCGGGGGCGCACGGCCCAGAGCACGTTCTCGGCACGGCGACGGGCACGTGTTCGGCCCGGCGACCTGCCCTCAGCCGGTCGCCGGGCCGCATCGTCGTCGACACCGGGACACCTCCCGCCGCGCGGTCACTCCTGATCACGTTCTCCCAGGTGGGGTTTCCCAGAATCCGTCAGATGCGACCACTCGTCGAGGGGCAGACGTGACCACTCGCCGAGTGGGCACCTCGTTCGCGGCCGCTGCCGCCGGTGAAGCGGGTGAGCGGCCGGGTGCTCGCCAGTCGCCAAGCACCCAATGCGGGCGGTTGCACAAACTCGATCGGGTGTTCCCCGACCGTCGCTCCTGCAATGGACGGGCCTCCCATCGCGGAATTAGCCGGTGATACCTTTCATGTTCGGGCCGATTCCCAGAATCGGCGCCGATGACACGGGGTGCCCCTACCGAACGGGGCTGAGATCACACCCGCTGAACCTGAACTCGTTCACACGAGCGGAGGGATGTCACATGCGCTGGTGCACCCTGTGGTGAGCCGTCCGGGAACCACGGCGGTGGCGCTCGATGACCTGGGACACACCTATCCGGGTGCGCGCCGCGCGGTCCTCGCGGACCTCAACCTCTCCGTCCCGGCAGGCGAGCACATCGCCGTCGTCGGGCGCAGCGGATGCGGCAAGTCGACGCTGCTGTCGCTCATCGCCGGCCTCGTCGAACCGACAACCGGGACCGCCCTCGTCCTCGATGAACGCCAGCCCGCACGGCGCCTGGACTCTTGCGCGTTGATGCCCCAGGGCGACAGCCTGTTGCCCTGGTTGACCCTGCTCGACAACGTCGCGATCAGCCTCCGTAACCAACGTGTGCGCCGGCGCGCTGCCCGCGCCGAGGCCCAGAGCATGCTGGACCGCCTGGGTCTGGGCGAGTGGTCCGATGCCCGTCCCGCAGCGCTCAGCGCAGGTATGCGCCAGCGGGCGGCGCTCGCGCGCGCGCTGCTGGCGCGTAAACCCGTGCTGTTGGCCGATGAGCCGCTCGGGGCGCTCGACGCGATCACCCGTGCGGAGGTCCAGCAGTGGCTCCGCGAGACCATCACCGGCACCTCGGCCACCCTCGTCATGGTCACGCACGATGTCGATGAGGCGTTGCTTCTCGCCGAACGCGTGATCCTGCTTGCGCGACGCGAGGCCGACGCCCCGGCGCGTGTGGTCTCCACCTGGCCGGGGTGGTTCAGCGACGACCGCCCCCGCGAGGTCCTCCTCGGCGACGAGGGATTCGCCGCAGCCCGTCGGGAGGTACTCCAGGCCCTGGCCCGGGAATCACACCTGGCCGAAGGCGGAACCGCCCGATGACCGTGCGATTCCTCCGGTCCGCCGCACCCGCCTGCGTCACGATCCTGCTGGTTCTGGCCGCCTGGATAGCGGTGACGGCGCTCGAGCTCGTGCCCGCCTACGTCATCCCTGCGCCCCGTGCCGTGCTCGACTCGCTCGTGACCACCTGGCCCGACCGACTCGGTTCCGCCACACTGCTGACCGCCACCGAGACCCTCATCGGAGTCGTCCTCGGAGTGTTCGTGGCGCTGGCCGTGGTGATCGTCAGTGCGTTCGTGCCCACCGTCGGGCAGGCCATGACCCCCCTGCTGGTCGCCTCCCAGGCCATCCCGGTCATCGTGATCGGCCCGCTGCTGACGATCTCTCTCGGTTATGGCATGGCACCGAAGGTCATCGTGGTGGCCCTGTTGTGCTTCTTCCCGGTCGCGCTCAACCTTCTCGCCGGTGTGCGCCAGGTCGACGCCCGGCTGATCGATACCCTGCAGAGCCTTCACGCCACCAGGTGGTCGCTCTTCTGGCGGGTGCGTCTGCCCTTCGCCGCACCACGCGGTTTCGCCGGACTGCGCGTTTCGGTCACCTTCGCCCCGGTCGCCGCGGTCTTCGCCGAATACACGGGCTCGACCAACGGCCTGGGCTACCTCATGCTCCAGGCGATCCCCCGGCTGCAAACCGATTTCGTCTTTGCCCAGGTGGCCGTGCTGACAGTCATGTCCGGCCTCCTGTTGGCCACCGTGACCACCCTCGAACGTCTGATCTGCCCGTGGAACACCCCCGTTGGGGAAAGGAACCCATCATGACGCACACACCAACCAGGACGATCCGACGCCAGGTCCTCAGGCGACCCGGGGTCCGCATTCTCGCGATCGCGGCCGCTGCCGCGGTGGCTCTGACCGGCTGTCAGGCAGCCTCGGACGACGCCGAGCCGGACGGGACCGCCGCCGCACCGGTCAGTGTGCTGCTCGACTGGAGCCCCAATCCCGATCATGTGGCGCTGTACACCGCGCAGTACACCGGCGCCTACGACAACGCCGGCGTGGACGTGTCGTTCATGACGCCGTCCAACACGGCCGACGCCGCGCGGGAAGTGTCCCTGGGACGTGCCGACCTGGCCATCTCCTATGAGCCCGACACCCTCATCGCCGCGGAGCAGGGCCTCGACGTGGTCTCGGTCGCCGCCCTGATTCCCACATCACTGACCTCACTGATCGCCAGGACGGAGTCCGGGATCAGCACCGCAGCCGACCTGGAGGGCAAGACGGTGGGCCTGTCGGGTCTGGCCTCCCAGCAGCCGACCCTCGACTTCATCGCCCGGGAGGCCGGGATCGATCCGGACTCGATTTCCGCCCCCAACGTTCAGCAGAGCCTCAACCAGGCGCTCCTGACCGACCAGGTGGACGCGATCTTCGGGGCCTTCCGCAACATCGAGGGGGTCGAGCTCACCGCTCAGGGCGACTTCGTGGTGATGCCGGCCACGGAGCTCGGAGTTCCGGACTACGCGGAACTGGTGATCATCGCCAACCCGAGCCGCCTCGCCGACGACCCCGACTACGCCGAGCGCGTGCGAGGCTTCCTCGCCGGAACCGCGGCCGGTCAGGCCACGGCTCTGGACGACCGCCAAGCCGCCATCGACGCCCTCACCCCCGAGACCGAGGGGTCGTACGACCCCGACGTGCTGGAGCTGATGATCGACGCCACCCTCGCGCTGCTCCCCGAGGACGGCTTCGGGCGGCAGTCGGCCCAGGACTGGGCGGCCTACGCGACGTGGATGTACCAGAACGGACTGCTGGAGACCGAGGTCGACGGCGCCACTGCCACGACCAACGACTACCTCCCCGGGTCGGGCAGCTAGAACCCCGCCGCCGTGGCAGGTCCCGCCTGTCATCGACAAGAGCGTTTCGCGCACATCGGTCGAGTGAGAATGCGCGAAACGCTCTTGTCGATGGCTCCGGCGGAACCGGCTCGCCTCAGTTCGGAGAGGCCTCCCGCAGCCGCGCGAGCAGCGGCTCGGCGGCCTCCTCGAGGAACCGGTCCAGGGTCGAATCACCGATCTGGATCAGCGCCACGTCGGTGTAGCCCGCCTCCCAGAAGGGCCGGACCTTCTCGACGATCGCGTCCAGGTCGGGACCGCACGCGAGCTGCTCGGCCACGTCCTCGGGGCGCACGAACTTGGTCGCGGCGGCGAACCCTGCGGTGGTGGGCAGGTCGGCGTTGGCGGCCCAGCCGCCGGCGAACCAGCGGAACTGGTCGTGGGCGCGCTCGACGGCCGCCTTCTCCGAGTCGGGGTCCCAGCTGATGGGGATCTGCGCGATGGCTCGCGCGCCGCTACCGATCCTCTTCTGCCCGTCGAGCGCGTTCCAGTTCTCGATGTGGGCGGGCTCGGGTTCGGTGGCGATCAGGTGGTCGCCCAGCGGTCCGAGCCTGGCCACGGCCTTCTCCCCGCCGGCGGCCACGCCGATCGGCACCCGCTTGTCGGGCAGGTCCCACAGGCGGGCCGAGTCCACGCGGAAGTGCTCGCCGGAGTACGTCACCAGTCCCCCGTCGAACAGCTCGCCGATGATCTCCAGCGCCTCCGCCGTCATCTCGTGGCGTTCGTCGATCGAGGGCCACCGCTGCCCCACCACGTGTTCGTTGAGGTTCTCCCCCGCGCCGATGCCCAGCATGAACCGGCCGTCGGACATGATCTGCACGGTCGCGGCCTTCTGCGCCACCACCGCGGGGTGATACCGCAGGATCGGACAGGTCACGTACGTGCACAGGTCCACCCGCTCGGTCACGTGCGCCACGGCGCCCAGGACGCTCCACACGTACGGCGCGTGGCCCTGCGAGGACAGCCACGGGAAGTAGTGGTCCGAGGCCACCTCGAAGTCGAAGCCCGCCTGCTCGGCCTTGGCGGCGTAGCGCACGAGTTCCTTGGGGCCGGACTGTTCGGTCATGAGGGTGTATCCGAAACGTGTCATGTAGTCGAGGGTGATCCCGTCCGCCCGGAGATGCCACCGATCGCGGCACCGGACCGGACAGTCTGCGGGGGTTCGCGCCGGGAGACGTGTCGGACAACACTGGCCCCAGCGGTTGCCAGGCAACCGGGAGCCGGGCACCTTCGATTCCATGACCACTTCCCGCGCCCTGCTGCTCGATGTCGACGGCACCCTGGTCGACTCCACCTACGTCCACGTCTGGACCTGGCACCGCGCTCTGGTCGAGGCGGGCGCGCCGGTGCCTTTCGTGGAGGTCCACCACCGGATCGGCAAGGACGGATCCACCTTGGTGGCCGAACTGTTGGACATCGCGGGTATCGACGACGACGAGGACCGCGACCGCGTGGCGAGCCGAGCCAAGGACCTGCATTCGGAGTATTACGCCGAGGCCGGGGACTCGTTGCGCGTCCTCCCCGGTGCCCGCGAGCTCGTGCGGGGCGCCAAGGAGCAGGGGTGGACCACGGTCCTGGCCACCTCGGCCCCGCCGTCGGAGTTCGCCGAGGCCCGCGGGTTGCTCGACGTGGACGACTACGTGGACGCCGTGACGACGGGCGAGGACGTCGACACCGCCAAGCCCGACCCGACCATCGTCGCGATTGCCCTGGAGCGCTCCGGCGTCGACGCCGCGAACGCGATCATGGTGGGCGACGCGACGTGGGACGCCATCGCGGCCACCAAGCTGGGCATCCGCTCGGTCGCTGTCCGCACGGGCGGCATCGGGGACGCCGAACTGCGCGAAGCGGGCTACTCGGAGATCGCCGACGACGCCGCCGCAGTACTCGCGCTCCTCGAGGCCGGGAAGCTCTAAGGCGCCCACACCCCCGAGGACTCGGCGCGGGTCGGCGTCCGCACGGGGAGCAGCAGGAGCAGGCCCACCAGCAGGACCAGCGCGATCCCGGCGATGCCCGCGCGGTCGGTGCCGAATCCCCACGTGAACAGCCCGAACAGAGCGGGAGCGAGGAACGAGACCGCACGCCCGGTGGTGGCGTAGAGGCCGAACATCTGGCCGTCGCTGCCCGGCGGCGCCAGTCGGGCCAGGAACGAGCGCGACGCCGACTGCGCCGGGCCCACGAACAAGCACATGAGCAGACCGAAGAGCCAGAACATGGCGGTGCCGTCCACGAACAGCAGGACGGTCATGGTGCCGAGCATCGCCGCGAGCGAGCCGATGATCACCGCCTTGGGCCCCACCAGGTCGTCCACGACTCCCGCGACCGCCGCCCCCAGGGCCGCCACCACGTTGGCCGCCACACCGAAGAGCAGCACGTCCCCCGGCGCGAGCCCGTACACCGTGACCGCCAGGATCGCCCCGAAGGTGAACACCCCCGCCAGCCCGTCGCGGAAGATCGCGCTGGCCACGAGGAACTTGACGGTCCGCGGGTCCCGGCGCCACAGGGCCTTGAGGTCCCGCCAGAGGATGCGGTAGGACTCGGCGAAGCCGGCCTCGTCGTCGTCGCCCTTCCTCCCCCGGGGCCGGTTCTCCGGCACCGACCGCAGCACCGGCAGCGCGAACACCGCGAACCACACCGCGGCCACCAGACACACCAGCCGCACGTTGAGGCCACCGTCGGTGGAGATGCCCAGCAGTCCCCGCTCGTCGCCGTCCCCGGAGATGAAGCCCAGGAACGCGGTGAGCAGCAGGAAGATCCCGCCGAAGTAGCCCATCGCCCACCCGAACCCGGAGACCCGCCCCACGGTGGCCGGGGTGGAGACCTGCCGCAGCATCGCGAAGTAGGACACCTCGGCGAACTCGAACGTGATGGACCCCAGCGCGAGCAGCAGCAGTCCGACGAAGAACCACGGGTGGGGAGCATCGGAGTCCACGAGGAACATCAGGGCCGTCAGCGCCACGGTGAGGTAGGTCCAGATGGCCAGCGAGCGCCGGCGTCGACCGCCCCGGTCCGCGCGCTGGCCCATCACCGGCGCGGTGACGGCGATGACGAACCCGGCGAGTGCGATCGAGATCGACAGCCAGGTGGCGGGGGTCAACGCGCTGTCGAGATCCGCCCCGACCGAATCGGTGAGGTAGACGGAGAAGACAAAGGTGACGATCACCGCGTTGAAGGCCGCCGAGCCCCAGTCCCACATCGCCCAGGAGAAGACCTGACCGCGGGAGGCCGGGCTGGGGACGGGCGACGACAACGACGACGACGAGGTAGCGGTCTCTGGAGGGCGCGGTGTCCCGGTGCTGCTCACGCTCTAGAACCTAGTGCCTGGCGGTTCGCCTGAGGTCCCGAGTTGCAGCTGGTCCACTGCCTCGACCGGGCCGATGCCGGTGATGCGCCCGTCCGCGGGGGCACACGGTCGCCGCGGGCCGCGCTCGTCGTCACCGACTCCCCCGTTCACCACCCTCGCCGGTACGCTCACCCTCGGCCCTGACCACCTGACCCGAGGACGCAAGATGCCGCTTCCCCTGCCCACCGCGACGAATAGTGCTGTCGTCACCGGCGCCTCCTCCGGGATCGGCATGGCGCTGGCCGCCGAGTTGGCCCGCCGCGGGCACTCCCTGATCGTGGTGGCGCGGCGCGGCGAGGTGCTGGAGGAACTCAAGGAGCGGTTGGAGAGCCAGTTCCGGGTGACGGTCGAGGTACGGGCCTGCGACCTGTCCGATCCGGCCGAGCGGGCACCGTTGCTGGAGGAGCTCGCGGGCCGCGAGATCTCGATCCTGTGCAACAACGCCGGGATCGCGACGTTCGGCCCGGTCGCCGCGCTCGATCCCCACTACGAGAAGAGCCAGGTGCAGGTCAACGCCGTGGCGTGCCACGATCTCGTGCTGGCCGTCCTGCCCGGGATGGTCGAGCGTGGCTCGGGCGCGATTCTCAACGTCGGCTCGGCGGCCGGCAACATGCCGATCCCCAATAACGCCACCTACGCCGCCACCAAGGCGTTCCTCAACACCTTCTCCGAGTCGCTGCGCGGGGAGCTCAAGGGTTCGGGGGTGCACGTGACGCTGCTGGCGCCCGGCCCGGTGCGCACCGAGGAGATCGTCGAGGAGGACAAGACCTTCGTCGACCGCCTGGTGCCCGACCGCTTCTGGGTGGACACCACGTACACCGCCCGGGTCTCGCTGGACGCGCTCGCGCGCAACAAGATGCGCGTGGTCCCGGGACCGCTGGGCCAGGCGATGTCCGTGGCGGGCAACTACACCCCGCGCGGGATCATGGCCCCGATCGTGGGGCGGTTCTACGCCAAGCTCGGCGAGGGGCAGGCGGAGGGCTGATCGGCCTCTGAGTACGGCCCTCTCATGCGGGCGGTGGCGGGCCAAGCCAACGGATCCCGTCCGGCCCCTCCCGGTCCGCCGACGGCAGTGCCAGCGGCATGAAGTCCTCATCGATCACCGCCCCAGCGACGAACTCGGGGTCCGAGGGTGAGAATCCCTCGCGGAGCTCCCTGAGGTTCCAGTGCCTCCCCACCCGAACCGGCCCGCCCCGTGCGGAACGAATCTCCGGGTATGACCAGACCAGGGTCACCGCGCCGTCCGTCATGGTGAGCTCGTCCACCCGGTAGGGCGAGTCGTCGGGGTGCGCCGTCTCCATCCCCGGCGCGGGATAGAGGGCGAGATGCCGCGCGAACGCCTGGCCGAAGATCGAGTTCCACAAGAGTTCATCGTCATCCGCCGCAGATTCCAGCCCGAGGTCGCGCACCTGGCGGGCAACCACCGCCCGGTAGAGGTCGTCGGCCGGATCGGCCAGGCCGACGAAGTGCCCGGCCAGTTCGTGTCCCACGAAGCCGATGAGCTCGGAGATCGCCGCGACCGCCGCGGCCGCCGTTGACGGGGTGACGCGAGCGTCGTCCGCGAAGGCGCTCATGCCGGTGCCGGCCGATTCGAAACCGGGAACGTGCCGGGACCGCAGGCAACTGAGAAACGGGGCGGCCACCTCACCGGCGGCCGGGATCGTCTCAGCCGGTGCCACATACCCGGGGATCGGCGTGCCGTAGATGAGCTGGAACTCGTGCGGTGCTCCCAGTCCCCACCCGCGGAGGGCGTCCGCGAGACGGCGCCACCGTTCGGCGTCGGAACCAGAGTCGGGATTCCCGGTCGCGGCGTCACCGTCCTCGTTCTCGGCCGTGGTCCCGGCTGCGGCGTCACCGCCCTCGTCCGCGGTCTCTGCCTCTGCCTCAGCCTCTGACTCAGCCTCTGACTCAGCCTCAGCCGGGCGGAGAGCGACTGCCAGGCCCTGGTAGCTCTCGAGAATCATCGCGGTGAGCAGGTCCTCCCGCGACGGGAAGTAACGGTAGATCGCGGAGGAGACCATCCCGACCTCGCGGGCGACCGAGCGCATCGACAGGCCCACCCCACCGGCCCTCGCGATCTCCTCGCGCGCAGCGGCGAGGATCCGCTCGATGGTCTCAGCCCTGGCCTCGTCCCGCTTTCCCATGCGGCGATCCTTCCAGAAGAACGAGAGCGGCGCTCTTGATTTGTCTGACGAGGGGGCCTACCGTGAACCTCATCCAATCGAGAGCGCCGCTCTCTCTTCATTCCGGAGGGCCGATGACCAGTCCGACTCCCACCACGATTCCGCGCCCACGCGTCACCGTCCTCGCCGTCACCACGGGCGTCCTCATGGCCGGGTACCTGCTGCTGCGTCCGTACGGCGACGCCGACGGCGGTGCAACGCTCGGCGCGGCGGAGGCGTTCTCCTCGCCCCTGTGGCTCGTCTCCCACCTGGCGGGAGCGGCCTCCCTCGTCGCCCTCGCCGCACTCTGGTCGCTCCTCACCACGGGTCCGCTCCGATGGGCCGGCCCCGTGGGCGCTGCGCTCGTCCTGCCCTACTACGGCGCCGAGACCTTCGCGCTGCACGAGATCGCGAGCAGGGCCCTGGAAGGCGACCGCGACGTTCTGAATCTGGTGTCCGCTGTCCGGGACAACCCCACTGCCATGACCCTCTTCGCGGTGGGGCTGATCGCACTCGCGGTGGCCGGGATCGTGGCGGCGCTCTCCTGGCTCCGGATGCACCGACCGGGCCGAGCGGCAGTCGCATTCCTTCCGCTGGCGGTGATCGCGGCGATGTTCCTGCCGCAGTTCTTCGTCCCCCCTGCCGGCCGGATGGCCTACGGGCTCGCCTTTGCGGCTGCGGCCGTCTACGCGGCACTCAGCGCAGCCTCCGCGGCCCGCGATACAACCGGGTCATCACCGGCCAGAGGTCGGTCCGTCGCCGAGCCCAGCCGGGTGCGACAGGGCGAAGCCTGATCCTCCGAGGCCTGACCGCCGGTACTGCGGCGATATAGTCGAACGATGCCAGAGTCGAACCCCGGTCCCACCCCTGTCGCGACGTCCACCCCGACGCCCCACAAGGAATCCAAGAACGACCGGATCGTCTGGATCGACTGCGAGATGACCGGCCTCGACACCGCGAACGATGCGCTGGTGGAGATCGCGGCGCTCGTCACCGACTCCGAACTCAACGTCCTGGGCGACGGCGTGGACATCGTCATCCACACCTCCGACGCCAAGCTGGCCGCCATGCTCCCCGTGGTCCGGGACATGCACTCCTCCTCCGGGCTGACCGAGGAGATCCGCGCCTCGGCCGTGACGGTGGCGGAGGCCGAGAAAGTGGTCCTGGACTACATCCGCGCCTGGGTCCCGGTGGGCGGGACCGCTCCCCTGGCCGGCAACTCGATCGGCACCGACCGCGGGTTCCTCGCCCGGGACATGCCCGAGCTCAACTCCTACCTGCACTACCGGATGATCGACGTGAGCTCGATCAAGGAGCTGTGCCGCCGCTGGTACCCGCGCATCTACTTCGGCCAGCCCGAGAAGGGCATGTCCCACCGCGCGCTAGCGGACATCAAGGAGTCGATCCGCGAGCTGAAGTACTACCGCGCCACGGCGTTCGTGCCCCAGCCCGGGCCGACCACCGACGAGGTACGCGCCGCTGCCAGCGCCCTGCCCCCGGTGGACTGACGACCTCGTCCGGTTGGAGCAGGCCCGGTCGGCGACAGTAGCTGGCGATTTCCTCACCGGGGCTCACACCGGGTAGCATCATCCACGCCGTTCGCGAGGACGGCGATGGTGGCTGTAGTTCAGTTGGTAGAGCACCAGGTTGTGATCCTGGCTGTCGCGGGTTCGAGTCCCGTCAGCCACCCCGGACGAACGAGGTCCGGATGTCGACCGAGATACCCTCCCGGTCGGGGTCCGGACCTCGTTCTCATTTCGCCCCTACCCTTCTCACCGCCGAAACCGGCTGGAACCTCACCGCTGACAATTACGCTCTGGTGATCGCCCCTACCGGCATCGAGGAGTCCAGATGAGCGAGCCCGACTTCACCGGCCTGCGGGCGATGTTCGTCAACTGCACTCTCACGCGCAGCCCCGGTCTCAGCCACACCCAGGGGCTCGTCGACGCGAGCGCCTCGATCATGCGCACGCACGGAGTCGAGGTGGAGACCCTTCGCGCGGTCGATCACCCGATCGCGACGGGCGTCTACCCGGACATGCGCGAGCACGGGTGGGACGTGGACGCCTGGCCGGAGATCTACCCGCGGATTCTCGAGGCCGACATCCTCGTGCTGGCCGGGCCCATCTGGCTCGGCGACAACTCCAGCGTGATGAAGAAGGTCATCGAGCGGCTCTATGCGCTGTCCGGGATGCTCAACGACAAAGGCCAGCACCTCTACTACGGCCGGGTCGGCGGGTGCCTGATCACCGGCAACGAGGACGGACTCAAGCACTGCGCGATGAACATTCTCTACAGCCTTCAGCACCTCGGCTACACGATCCCGCCCAACGCCGATGCGGGCTGGATCGGCGAGGTCGGCCCCGGGCCGTCGTACCTGGACCCCGGCAGCGGAGGGCCGGAGAACGACTTCACCAACCGCAACACGACCTTCCTGACCTGGAACCTCATGCACCTCGCTCGACTGCTCAAGGCGGCCGGCGGCATCCCCAGCGAGGGCAACCAGCGCTCCGCCTGGGACTCCGGTGCCCGCTTCGACTGGGAGAACCCCGAGTACCGATCCTGACCGCGTACCGATCCTGACCGCGCGATCCTGGCAGAGGAGGCTTCCTTGACCACCGAGCACCCGGGGGACGACATCGCGAGCCGGGACCACCCGGTGAGCCCGGACGGGCCCCGGAAACCGACCCTGATCATCTTCGACGTCAACGAGACACTTTCGGACATGTCGCCGATTGCCCGGCGGTTCGAGGACGTCGGCGCGCCGGCGCACCTGGCGTCGAGCTGGTTCGCGGGGCTCCTCCGGGACGGCTTCGCCCTCACGGTCGTGTCGGCGAGCGACTCGTTCGCCCACCTCGCCGAGGAGTCCCTGCGGATCAGCCTCCATGGACACCCGCTCAGTCGCGACCCCGACGACGCGGTCCAGCACATCATGGGCGGCTTCACCGTCCTCCCCGTGCACTCTGACGTGCCGGGCGGTGTCCACGCACTCACGGACCTGGGGATCCGGTTGGTGACGCTGAGCAACGGCTCGGCCGCGATCGCCGAAGGCCTCCTCGACCGCGCGGCGATACGCGAGGACTTCGAGGCACTTCTCTCGGTGGAGGACGCCGGCGCCTGGAAGCCGGCCCTCAGGGCCTACGCGCACGCTCTCACCCGGTGCGAGGTCGACCCCATGGACGCGATGCTCGTCGCCGTTCATCCCTGGGACATCGACGGCGCCGCACGGGCTGGACTCGGTACCGCCTGGATCAACAGGAACGGCGAGCCCTACCCGGGGTACTTCCGGACGCCGGACATCACGGCCACGTCCCTCACAGATCTGGCCGACCAGCTGCATCGCTAGACCCGTGCCACCAGCAGCGGCGGAGACGGATCCGATCAGTTCAGCGACGCCATACGCCTGTAGTGCGCCCGCCGCAGAGGCAACGGCAGCTCGTCCACGGTGAGATCGGAGGACTCGAGCCACCGGATCAGGCCGTTCACATCCGGTGTGGTCCGCACGGGCCCGACGGTCACCACGCCGCCGCGGGGCTCGCGGGTCACACGATCGCACCGTTGCACCAGGACGACAGGTCCGTCCGTCTCCGGCTCCCGTGCGGAACCGCACGTGCCGCCGAGCAGGCAGGTGGCGCGCGCCAGTACACCGTGAGCCGAACGACCCACCGCCCGGCTCAGGGCCGAGACCAGCGCGGACTCCCTCTCTCCTCCACAGGTGCCGCAGTACGCCACCGTGAAGGCGTTCTTCCCTCCCTCACCGCGGTCCGGGGAATGCGCGTTCCCCGGGGTCTGGAAATCCGACATCGTCTACTCCTCTCGGCCGTGCCTGCTGAGAGCCGGGCACGGGTCTTTCCTGGGCGTGGACAGTGGCCGTGCTCGCGGGGCTCAGGGCGGTTCGAGCCGATCCCACATTCGTCGATACCGTCCGTCGGTGCTCATGAGTTCGGCATGCGTACCGCGCTCGACCACCCGTCCCTGTTCGAGGACGATGATCTCGTCGGCGTGGGTGACCGTGCTCAAGCGATGAGCGATGAGCAGGACGGATCGTCCACGGGCTAGCTCTGCGATCACCTCGGAGACCTCGCTCTCCGTGCGGGTGTCCAGGGCTGAGGTGGGCTCGTCCAGCACCACGATCGGCGCATCCACGAGCAGTGCCCGGGCGATGGCAAGGCGCTGCCGCTGCCCGCCGGACAGCCCGGCGCCGTCCTCACCCAGTTCCGTGTCGTAACCGTGAGGCAGGTCGCTGATCGCGATGTGGAGCTGCGCGCGTCGAGCGGCATCGACGATCTCGGGGAGCGTCGCGTCGGGCCGGCCGAGCGCGATGTTCTCGGCCACCGTCCCCGGCACGAGGTGGGTCTGCTGGAACACCTGGGTGACGGTGGCGGCGAGCGTCTCGGGCGCGAGGTCCCGGACATCGACTCCTCCGATCCGCACGGAGCCGGTGGTGGGATCGTCGAAGCGGGAGAGCAGTCCCCCGAGTGAGGACTTACCGCTGCCCGAGTGGCCGACCACCGCCACCATTCCCAGATCCGGAAGCTCCAGATCGATCCCCTGCAGGGCCGGAGTGCCGTCGGGGTACTCGTAACCCACCCCGTCGAACCTCACCTCGACGCCCCGGGGCGTCTTTGCCTCCGACGGTTCGGAGAGCTGCGGGATCTCGGCGACCGACCGCAGCCGTTCCAGGGCGGCACGGGTGACGTGCCACTGCTCCCCCACCGATAGGGTCGCCAAGAGCGGCCGGTACACCGCGATCGACACGAGGAGGAAGCCGATCGCAACCTCCGTCCCGCGCCCGGCCACCACCGCCATGAGGACCGGGACACCGGCCATGAGGACGGCCGAGGCCAGCATCAGCGGGGGTATCAACTTGCCGAGCATTCGCACGGAGGAATCCCGCAGCTCGAGTGCGGTCGCACGGAGGACCTCGGCGATCCGCCCCGGCGCCGCCAGCACTCGCCACACTGTGATCCCGGTGAGCACGTCGACAAACCGTGCCGAGGACTCGGCCTGCAGCGCGGTCCGTTCCCGGGCCGCAGCGGTGGTGCGTATGCCCGCCCACACGGTGGCCGGGATCGCCGCGACGACGGCGCCGCCGAGTACGAGCGCGACGACCGGGTCGTAGACGGCTGCCGCGGCGATGACGAACACCGGCAGTCCGAGGGCCTGACCCAGCTTGGGCAGTCCCTCGGACAGAAAGTCCTCGATCTGCTGCATGTCGCCGGTGAGCAGCGCCTGGATCTCCCCGCGGCGACGGCCGGAGGCCATCGGCACGGGCACGCGGAGCAGGTGCTCGAGCACCCACACCCGGGCATGAGCGGACACCTGGTAGGAGGCCAACCACGAGTCCCGGGCTGCCAGATAGGAGGCGAGCAACTGACCGAGGAGCGTCACCACGGCCACCGCGGTCACCTGGACGGCCCGGCTCTCATCCACCTGCCCGCCGCGCGCCAAGTGCACGACGAGGGTGATCAGCACCCCGTAGAGCAGCCCGCCGAGCAGGGACTGGACGATCCGCCAGCCCACCCCGCGCAGGACGCGGACCCGTTCAGCACCGGCGATCCGCCACATTGTGCCCACGCCGCTCATCGGATCCCCGCCTTCGCCCGCGACTCGGCGTCGTTCAACTCGGCGTAGAGCCCGCCGTGGTCGAGCAGCTCGTCGTGTGTGCCCTGCTCGGCGACCGCGCCTCGGTCTAGCACCACGATGTGGTCCGCCCGGCGGGCCAACGCGATCCGGTGGGTCGCCATCACCAGCGTCCTTCTCCGGCACCACCGGGAGATCGACTCCCACAACTCGTCCTCGGTGAGCGGGTCGACCGAGGCGGTCGGCTCGTCCATCAGTACGACCCAGGCGTCGACGACGAGGGCCCGCGCGAGCGCGAGGCGTTGCCGCTGCCCCCCGGACAGGCCTGCTCCCGCCTCCCCCAGACGCCGATCGAGGGCCGACTCCCCCAACTCGTCGCGAAGTCCGACGGCCTCCAGCGCGTCGAGCAAGAGACCGTCGGGGACGTCGAGCGCTCCCGTTCGGAGGTTCTCCGCGACCGAGCCGGCGAACAGCAGGGGGTTCTGGGCGGCCAGGCTCACCCAGCGCCGGCCGGGCGCGCTGACGAGCTCCACGGTGGGCACCCCACCGAGCGTCACCTCTCCGACCGGTGGTGTCCTGAGCCCGGCGAGTACCTCCAGGAGGGTCGTCTTGCCCGACCCGGACTCCCCCACCAGGGCGACGGTCGCGCCCTCCGGGACCCGGAACGAGACCTGTCGAAGGGTGTTCGCCCGCCCCCGGTGTCCGAAGTCGAGGCCGTCGACCACCACAGCCCGATCCCTCGGCTCGCGGCCGGTCACGGCCGGCAGGTCCACCGGGGCCAGGTCGAGCTGGTCCTCGACCGCCCGAGCACTCGCCGCCGCCAGGGGAAGAGAGTGCATCCGGTAGAAGAGCGTGACGAGCGGAACCGTGTAGGCCGGGGCCAGGACGATGAACAGCAGGAACGTCTCCACCTCCAGTCGACCCGCCGCGAGGAGCCAGGTCCCGAGTACCGCGACGACCGCCGGTGTGGCGGTGACCAGGGGTGAGAACCAGGCTCCCCACCGGAGGAACGCCGCGCCCCACGCGGACTGGAGGCTCGCGGTGTGTCGGATCGCGGACACCGCCGTGGAACCGGGCGTCCGGGCGCCGAAGACCCTGATCTCCGCGAGCGCGGTGAGCTGGTCCATCATCGCCCGGCCCATCGCCGCGTTGGCCACGACGAACTCTCCCATCCGGTGGGAGTTGGACCGCATCGCCCGGCGCATGGTCCAGAAGGCCAGCGGGGCCACCGCAGCGCACGCCAGCGCTAACCGCCAGTCCTCACCCAGAAGCCACACCGTCATGGTCAGCCACACCGTCACACTGGCCGCGAACTCCGGAACTCCGTGCGCGAGGATCCCCTCGAGCCGCTCGACCTCTTCCCCCGCGGCTGAGCGGGCGGAGGCCGTGTGCCCGTCCGACAGGTCGGACAGATCCGCACCGGACCACGCTTCTCCGAGGGCGCTGCGGATCCGAGCGATCACGTCGAAGGCGGCTCGGTGCGCCAGCGCGGTCGCGGCGCCGAAGGTGATATAGGTGACGACGACTCCCGCGGCCGCAAGAGCGACCGCCTGTGGAGCCGCCAGCCCCCCGTCTCCCACCACCAGGTGCACGAACAGTCGGTAGACGGCGTAGGGCACCGCGAGCTCCGCCACGGCCGAGAGCACGGCGAGCGCCACCGCGGCCACGAGCAGGCGACGGGACCCGCCAAGATGGGGGCGCACCAGTCGCGGAACGGCCCGATAGTCGAATCCCGAGGCACTCACTGCGGCTCCACTGCCCCATGGGCGGTCTGTGCCCGGTTGCCGGCCTGGTCGCGCTGACCGGCCTGAGACCGGCGACCGGTCGGGGTCAGCGGCTGCGCGGTGAGGATCAAGCGGTCCGGCGACTGCCGGCTCATGTGAACCCCCGCGCTACCCGCCGGGGTCCACTCCGCGGCCTGCAGTGCCGACGGACCGAAGGGGCACATCAGCCCGTCCGGCACGTCGACCACGCCGTCCGCGCTCAGGA
>NZ_JAALED010000106.1:0-10047 GCF_014145155.1 Dietzia sp. B19
CGATGCGGCTACCGCCCGCCTCGGCCCGGGCCGCGAGGAGCTGGTCCCGCTCCGCCCCGAGGGCCTGCGACTCGGAGCGCACCTGCTCCAACTGGGCGGCGATGGTGGTGACCTCGGCGCGGACCCGCTCGATCTCCGCCTGGCGCAGCTCGATCCGCAGTTCGGCGAAGTAGGGGCGGATCGCCACACGTTCCTCGTGGAGACGGTCCAGGCGCTCGACCGCGCTCTCGTACCGGCTGATCGAGGCGACCAGTGGTTCCAGTGCCTCGAGTTGGGCTCGGGCCCGTTGGACGGCATCGTAGGACCGGGTGAGGTCCTCGAAGTGCCGGATGATCCCCTCGATCCGCTCGGAGGCGTCCGCGGGTTCGAGCATGTGCGTGCGGACGAACTCGTTGAGATCGCCCACGGCCTTCATCGAGACGGTCTGGTGGAACAGTTCCATGGCCTGTTCGGACCGGATGCCCAGCAGGCGCCGCATGGCACGACCGTAGGGCGGGAAGTCCTTCTCCACCGTGGCACCGTCTCGGCGGAGCCGCTTGAGCAGGTCGCCCAGGTCGGATCCGAAGTCGGTGAAGTCGGACTCGATCGACATCGCCCGGTCCGCGGTCACGAAGCGTCGCCAGGGTTGTCCTGTGGCGTCCTGTTGCTGGAAGACCTGGGCGAGGGTCACCTCGTCGTCGTATCCCTGGTTGGCAAAGACGCCGAGGATCACCGAATACGACCGTCGGTCCCGCAGCCCCACCGGTCGGACACTGCCGGTGGACTCGTTGCGCTCGGTCCTGTGGTGGCCTTCCACGTAGGAGCGCAGAGTGCGTTCCTTGCGTGCGGCGCCGGCCGCCTTGTTGTAGTCGATCCGGTGCGAGGGGAGCATGAGGGTGCTCACCGCGTCGACCAGAGTGGATTTGCCGCTGCCGATGTCGCCGGTGAGCAGCAGGGTCTCCCCATCCGATTCCAGTTGCCAGACGCGCTTGTCGAAGGTCCCCCAGTTGAGCACTTCGAGCCGGACCAGCCGGAAACCGGGACGCCCCTGCGGCGCGAGGTCGACGGAGGAGAACAGGCCCTCACTCATCGTCGGCACCCCCGTCGGCGTACTCGGCAAGCTTGGCGGAGAAGTCGGACAGGGTCTGACCGTCCACGTAGGCCTTGAGGATCCGGCGCACCTCCCAGGTGTCCCGCCGGCCCTTGAGCTGGCGCAGGAATCCCATGGACACCAGGCGGTTGATGGACGTGTCGACCTGCTTGAGCACTCGGGCCTCGTCGGTGCTGCGGGCGAGGAAGAGCTGAATCATCTCGATGATCTCGTCCTGGGTGAGCACCAGCTGGCCCTGGTCGCCGGCGGACTCGAACTCCACCATCCGCTTGCGCAGCAGCACCAACAGGAGACTGTCGGCGTAGGTGAGCGCGCGGCGTCTGATCACCCGCGGGAGCGGTTCGTCACCGTCCTCCGGCTCGCTGGTGCGCAGGTAGGCGTAGCCCTCGTCGTCGTCGATCACCACGTCGAGCCCGATCACGGCGAAGTGGTCGCGGACGGCGCCACGGTGGCGGAGGAGGTCCTCCCACGCGTCCGACTCCTGATAGACGACGCCCTGCATGAGGCGGATGGCGCTGGTCGCGACCGCCCTCTCCTCCGGGCTCACCGGCGCCTCACCACGACGCGCGGCATCCGGGCCCGCATCGACCGGCCGGCCTCCTCGTACTCGATCACCGTCTCCTCCTGCTGGTCGGTGGTCACCTCGATGTCGTCGGTGTCCAGGGCGAGGTAGCCCACGAGTTCCGCGGCGCCGTGCTCGACGGGGTACATGGTGACGACGTCCTCGAGCAATGCCGTACCGCGTTCGGGGACGAGGTTGCGCAACCTGGCGGCGAGGCGGGCGGGGTCCACGATCACCTGCTCGGCCAACACGGAGGTGTCGACATGCTCCTGCTCGGACGGTGGCAGGAGACTGTCCACCTCGGACGCGGGCCGCACACTGTGCAGCGGTCGTTCGGTGGGCAGCGACACCTCCACGCCGGCCTGCTCCAACTCGAGACCGAAGTCCGGGGGTGTGCCTTGTCGCAGCGCCAACGCGGTCCCCTCGATCTCGCGGACCAGGTCGAGGACGCGGCGGTTCTCCAGCCAGATCTGGTCGTCGGTGAACCGGCGGAGCTGCTCGGAGATCTGACGGACGGTCAGCTGGGTGCGCTCGGCGGCCTCGGCCCACCCGTGGTGGACGGTGCGGATGCTGCGGTCCCCCTTCAGTTCGTCGATCGCGGTGAGCCGCTCGAGCAGGGCGGAGAGTTCCTCCTGGCCGGATGAGGACAGGAGCATGTCGTAGAACGCCTGAAAACTGCGCCCCTGATCGGAGGAGTCGATGCGACTGCGCCCGCTGACCAGCTCCTCCAGCAGGTCCCCCTTGCTGCCCTCCCATGTGGCTATGCGTTCGCGAGCCGAGCGGTCCAGTGCGCGGAAGTTCTCCTCGACCTCGCGGAAGTCGGCGAGGAGCTCGCGAGCGGTGGAGGAGAACTGCTGGTAGCGGTCGCGCACGGCGGTCATGTCGAGCAGTCCGGCTTCCGGGTCGGCCTCGATCTGCTCGATCTCCCGCTGGATCTCCTGCTTGCGCCGCTGCAACTCGGCGAGCCGTATCGCGGGGTCGACCTCGGTGCCCTGGGCGATCTGGCGGAGTAGTTCGATCGCGGTCTGCAGTCGCGACTCGGTGCCGACGAAGGGCCGCGCGTGCAGGCTCTGGACCCACGAGTAGGCCTTTTCCAACGCGGGTGTCGCGTCGTAGTGGATCTCATCGGTACCGAGCGGATAGAAGCGACGGAGAAATCCTGAGTCGGTGGACGCCCATTCGGCCAGATAGTCGGCTGCGTCCCGCTTGAACCGCGGGTTCTCGGGATTCTCCGCATTGAGCTTGTAGAGCTCGTCGTCGAGGGCGTCGATGATCTCCCCCTCCGGGCTGGCACCGTGTCCCTCCTCCACGAAGAACCGGCCGAGAAACGACAGCAGCAGCGGCGCGTGGGTGGCGCGGAGCATCCGCCACGCGGGATGTCGTTCGCGCAGCGCGTCGATCGCCGCGTAGTCCACACGGTCTCCTCGGGTCAGCGGTCGGCAGGGGTCGTGCAGCCAGTCTAGGAGGGCGGCCGGACACAACTGTCTGGGCGGTCGGTGCGGGCAGCACCCCGCGAGAGGCGTTCCGTCACACCGTGGAGTTCGATTCAGGACCACGCTGGTGTTGACTCAGCGCTTCGGCAAGAGGCGGTAGGTGTGTCTTCACGACGTCTCGCACAATGTCAGCCTCAACACCGAAATACTGGTGAACGAGGATGTTGCGGAACCCTCGGATCTGCGGCCAGGCGATCTCTGGGTGTGCATCTGTGATCCCGGCCGAGAGATGGTTCGCAGCCTCACCGATGATCTGCAAGTTCCGTTCGATTGCATCCTCGGCCATGAGGACGAGGTCGATGTCATGGTTGTCCAGTCTGCGTACGTACCGCTGGCATCGATTGATGGCCCGCAGGATGTCGTCGATCCGCTGATCGGACTCGCGACTCATAACGCGACGCTGTCCCGGAGCGCCGACTCTGAGATCGCTCGCTTAAGTAGTTGCGACGGGAAGACGTCGATATCGTCGCGGCCGAATAGCGCACGGACTTCCTCTAACAGACCGGAGGCGCGCATCAAGAGATTGCCGTCAGACGGGTCCATTTCCACCAGGATGTCGATGTCGCTTCCCGCCTGCGCGGTGCCACGCGCGACCGAACCGAACAGCCTTGGTCTAGTAGCCGCGTACTTCGCCAGGAGCGCACGGAACTCGTCATCACGCGCCTCGATCAGCTCGCGCATTGCGAGCGATTCGGGAGTCGGGGCGGTGCTCGTCATAGCTACAGGTTACCGGCCGCCCGTGGGAACTGAAGGCCCCAGAACGAAGGATGCAAGTGAGCCGTGTGAGATCACGTTGGGTAGACCGATCAGGCGTTGCCAACTCTCGGACTACAGACCGCGCCCTGCACCAGAGGCGAGGCGAGGCGAGGAACCCCGTCTCAGACGCAGGGGCGTAGCCGGCAACCCTGTTTGCTGCGGCGATCGCCACTTCGAGGTACGGGATCGGTGATTTAGACCGGCGGCCCTACCGGCCGAGCACCGTGTCGAGCCAGTCGAACGCGCGCTGGCTGAACAGCGCTGCCGCCCCCGCTTCGTCGTGTTCACCGGCACCTTCGGCGTTGGTGAACTCGATCATCGTCTTGGGCGCTGTGAGGGCGTCGAAGAGACTCTGCGCGTCGACGATGCGCGGGTCGTTCTGGCCGATGGTCAGCAGCACGGGACAGTCGATGCGGTCCGCGAGGCCGTTTAGTGTGAACGACCTCAGTTCGCGCATGTAGTCGACCGGGGTCGCGCATCCGTGCGTGAGCATCCCTCTCCCCACGGAGAAGTTCAGCCCCGGTGACTGCGCCATCCCGGCGCGGACCACCTCGTTGAGCTGCTCGTCGACGTCCCCGGTGTCCAGGTCGCCGCGGTATTCCGCCGGGAGGAGCAGAGAGGCGTTGGCTCCCGGGGCGTACTGCGGGGCGTCGGCGATCACGGCGGCGAGGCGGTGCTCTGCTGTGGCGGCGCGGGGCGCGAGGTGGCCGCCCCAGCTGCGGCCCAGTGCGGCTATCCGGGAGGCGTCGACCTCGGGGCGGGCGACCAGCCAGTCGACCTGAGCGGTGACGACCACCTCCCAGTCGTGTCGGAAGTGCAGGTCGCGTTCGACCAGTGCCGCGCCCTGGCCCGGGCCGTCCATCATGAGGACGGCGTAGCCGCGCCGCAACGCCGCGACACCGCCGGCGACGTACGTCTCCTCCATCGTGCCGTCGTATCCGCCGACCAGGATCACCGTGGGGAACGGTCCCGGGCCGGGCGGGGTCGCGACGTAGCCGTCGAGTTCGGTCCACTCGTACGGGATCGCGACCTGCTCGAAGGGATGATCCATCAGCTCGATCGCCCGGCGGAAGGCATCCCGTTGACGAGCGTTCGCCGCGACGAACCGTGGATCCATCGGAGGCGCGTACATGAAGACCCCGGAGATACGGAAGTACGTTGCCGCACGGAGGAACCCCTCACGCGCGCTCACCCGGTGACCGGAGGCGAGACTCTTCTCCGCTTCCCCGAGAATCCGTTCGCCGAGCGCGTTCCACTCGAGGTTCCAGGCGTCTCTGTCCCCGTCGGGGATTCTGCGAGCGGTGATGAAGGCCTCGCCGATGTCGGCTCCGCCCGACGCGATGGTGTCCAGTACGCGGAGGAACTGGCCGTCGAACCCGCTGTCCTGGAAGGCCAGCCCGGTGAGGGTGGGTTCGCCGGGGCTTTGATGTCCGTCCGCGGCGCGAATTGTCGCACCTGGTGAAGTGTTCGTGGCCATGTGTACACCTCGTCGTCACTGGTGGTCATCCGTGGTCGGATCGCCGCTCCCATCATCGCTCACCCGGCGTCCGTCACGTGCGTGAATCCGACGCGATGACCGCCAACGATGCCACCGGGTCACCGACGCCGGACGGTGACCCTCCCTCCTCGGTGAGGCGCGAACGCGACGCCGCGGGAGTGCCACTTCTCGTCCCGCTCGGTCGTCGGGACGATCTCGTACATGCTCAGCAGGGTGCGCAACACGACGTCCATCTCCATCGTCGCGAACGCCGCGCCGATGCATCGCCGGGTCCCGCCGCCGAACGGCAGCCAGGCCGGCGGTGGTGTGGTGTCGAGGAAGCGGGTCGGGTCGAAGCGCTCGGGCTCGGCGAAGTGCACGCTGTCGTCGTGCAGCAGCGAGATCGCGACCATCACGTTGTACCCGCGCGGGATGCGCCACGGGCCCAGGTCGAGGTGCGGCGCCTGCACGTTGCGTCCGGCGAGGTCGATGACCGGCCGGCTGCGCTGCACCTCCAGGATCGTTGCGTGCCTGTAGCCGGTCCCCCCGGCGTCGACTTCGGCGACCAGCTCGTCCAGCACCGCGGGGTTCCGGCTGAGCCGCTCCAGGGCCCAGGCGAGCGTCGTCGCCGTGGTCTCGTGTCCCGCAACGAGCAGTGCGGTGAGCTCGTCGCGGATCTCCTCGTCCGTCATGGCCGATCCGTCGTCGTAGGTGCTCTGCAGCATCATCGCCAGGATGTCGTCGCGCTCGTCGAGTCGGTCGTCGCGGCGGCCGCGGGCGATGAGTGCGGTGATCGCGTCGTCGTAGACCTTCTTGTAGCGGGCGAACCGACCGCGCGGGCCCACCGACCCCACGCCCACCGCGCCCACGCGTACCGGCAGTTCCGGGGTGATGACCACCGCCGAGCCGGCCTCCACCATGGGCGGGATCACGCGGCGCAGCGTGACGAGCTCGTCGTCCCGGGCGCCGAACACCGTCCGGATGATGATGTCCAGCGTGATGCGGGTCATCGACGGCATGGAGGCGAACGGCCTGCCGACGACCCACGAGTCGAGTTCGCGCCGGGTCTCCTCCTCCACGACCGCCTCGTAGCCCGTGATGCGCCTGCCGTGCAGAGGCGGGGTGAGCAGCTTGCGGCGCCGTCGGTGGTCGGTGCCCTCGAGCGCGAACATCGACTGCTCCCCCAGGACCCGACCAAGATTGGGGTCGACGTTGGTCAGCGACTGCTGCGGGGCGGTGAACAGCTCTCTGGCCAGCGCGGGGTCGGAGATGATCACCGCGCGCCCGTAGATGGGCAGGTGCACGGTGACGGCGTCGCCGTATCTCGCCTGCAGGCGCTGGAGCACTCTGCGCCGGGCGATGCCGAAGCCCGCGCCCTGGATCGACCTGGGCAGCGGGGGCCCGGGCGGGAGCCGCGGTGCGCGGTCGTCGTCGGTCGGGCTTCCTCCGGAAGCGGAGGGAACCGACCTGTCCGTCACGCTGTCCATGGCATTGCATCCTCGGCCTCGGGTGGGGTGCGGGGCGTCGCCCAGCCTACGTGCCGGAAATGCGGTGGTGGCGCGGATAGTGCGACGACGACGAGGTCTTCCCCTGCCGCCCGGCACCGCACCCAATCCGCCACGACCCCGGCGTCGAATCCCGGGCATGCACTCCGCTTCGCAGTCCCCTCGGCCCTCCGCCTTCCACGTCACGGCGGACGGTGCGGACGTGGCAGGGCTCTTCGCCGACTCCCGGGACGCCGACGCCGGGCACGACTCGCCTGAGCCTGCCGAGTCCGAGCGAGGGGACTTTCTCGGCGCCATGCGCGCATCCTGGGACGACTGGATGCCCGTCGCCACCACGGGCTGGGGCGCGGTGGTGCTCATCGCCCCGTTGCTCGCGGTGCATGCCCTCGTCTGGGCCTTCGGCGGGCGCCGGCCCCGCTAGGTGCGCCGGCTCGACCAGGTGCTCCTCCTCGAACAGGTGCCCCGCCTGCGCTAGGTGCTCCGCCTCGCCCCCACCCGCCACAGGATGGTGCGCTCCTTCGAGCGAGCCGCGTGCAGCGGATCAGCACTGTCTGCGGCGCGGGAATGGCGTGGCGTGGTCTCGCTTGTCCCGACCACGGTCAGCCCGGCCGCGTCGATACGGCCGAGCAGGTCATCACGGGTGCGCAGTCCAAGGTGTTCGGCGAGGTCGGACAGGATCAGCCATCCTTCGCCCTGCGGCGTGAGGTGATCGGCGAGCCCGCTGAGGAAGCGGTGCAGCACGTCGGAGTCCGGGTCGTAGATCCCCTGCTCCAGCGCCGAGGTCGGGCGACCGGGAATCCATGGTGGATTGCACACCACCACGTCGGCCCGCCCGCAGTCGCTCGCCTCGTCGTCGTCGTCGTCATAGGGCCACAAATCGGCCTGGATCACCGCGATGCGGTCCGCCAACCCCAGCCGATCCACGTTGTCCTGGGCGCACTGCACGGCGCGGGGACTGATGTCGGTCGCCACCACTTCCCGGGCGCCGCGCCGGGCCAGGACCGCCGCGAGCACCCCGGTCCCGGTGCCGATGTCCCACACGACGGGGTGGTCGACGCCCTGCGGCCAGGGGGCGTCGGCGACCAGGTCGATGTACTCGTCGCGGGTGGGGGCGAAGACGCCATGGGCGGGATGGATCCGAGCCCCCAGGGCCGCAACCTCGATGCCCTTGCGGTGCCACTCGTAGGCGCTGATCACCCCGAGTAATTCGGGCAGCGACACGAGAGTCTCCGTTACGACGGAATCGCTCGACTCGTCGGTGGGCTTGTCGACCGGCTGCCCGTAGGCGTGTGTGCAGGCCTCGCGGGCGTCGGGCGCTCGGCGCAGGCAGATCGAGTAATCAGGCTGCAGGGGGATCAGGATCTTGCCCAGTATCGAAGCACGGTGGGCACGGGCCTTCCGGTTGGCGAGAAAGACTTCCCCGGGGTCGGTGGATTGCGGTGACCGGGACGCCCGCTTCTCGAGGCGACGGTCGAGAGCACGCATGAGCTGCCGGGCGTTTTGGAAGTCCCCTCGCCACAGCAGGCTCGAGCCTCTCTGGGCGATTCGGAGAGCCTTGTCTGCGGAGATGTCGTCGGTGATAACGACGATTCCAGTCGGCGCAGGTGCGGCGTTCTCGGAGCGCCAGCCGACGGTGCGGTCTACACCGCTCTCACGCCAGCTGACGGTGTTCACGGGCGGTCCGAGTACGGCACAAGAGAGGACACGTGAATCCTTCAGACGGTCGCGCGCTCGACCCGAGAATGAGGAATGACCGCGCGAGAGCAAGTGACCCGTGATCCGGGCCGAGTCCAGTGTCTCAGCTCTGCCCCCGGACGGTCACGGGCAGTCGATCTTTATCGGTAGACCTCACGCCGATGCGCAACATCAACGACGAGGACTGTTACCCGTTGATCCTCGATCGAGCAGATGATCCGGTAGTCGCCCACGCGGTACCGCCAGAGGTGTTGGTCGCCACGAAGTGCCTTACCGAGGTACCTGGGGTCTTCGCACCCATGTATTCGCTCCTCGAGGAATGCCCTGATTCTCTGCTGCGCAGTCTTGTCCTGACGACCGAGCTTGGTGATGACCTTCTGGACGTGCGGCGTGACCTCGACCAGATACGCCACTTCAGGTCCAGTCCACCTGGCCCAATGGGATGGCGGAGTCGTCTGACTGCCGGAACTCCTCCAGACGGTGTTGGGCCAGGTACCAGTCCTCCATCTCGTCGAGCCCGCTGCGGATGAACTCGCTCGCATAGAACGACTTGGACCTGCCGGTGACGCGCGCCAGATGGTCCAGACGGGCGATGGTCTGGTCGTCCAGCTTCGTGTTGAGTTGTTTAGCCGTCATGACCCCTCTTCCGTCGATATACGAGTATAACCAGCATCCCAATACCAGTGTTCCTCATCCGGGCCCGTCGTAGGGCAGCTGGTCTAGCGTCCAGGCCCAGTTGATTCGCTCCTGCTCCAGTCGGACCTGGTCGCCGAAGCGATCGGAGACGAGGTCGTCATAGACGGCGGCCTCCTTCGCTGAGAGCCGGCCGAGTGCTGCGCTGGTCGGGGCGTTCTCCCGCCCCCACCGGTCGCGATGGGCGTGCAGGGTCTCCGCGTCCATCAGGAAGGACCGGGTCTGCGGAAGGTGGGCCCGGAGTCGATGCAAGATCGCGAAGCCGTGTGTATCGAGATCATCCCAGTAGTGCACTTCCGCGTCCTGTAACACTGCCCAGCGCCCGAGTCGCGCCACGTCGAATCCCTTGCCCCAGATCACTACCCCGTCGGCGGGCACGGGCAGCGTGAGGTAGGTGACCTCGTTCTCCACCACCACGGCTATAGAGAAGCGCATGGCTACTCCGCGGTCCTGCCCACCGCGGCCCATGGAAAACGGTTGAGAACGTCGAGCTCGCAACCCTCGGTTGTGTCCATTGGCACAACACCGCCCGCCTTCACGGCTACCTCGGCGACGTTCCACCCGCGGAGTTCGAGGAGACGTTCTACGATCAGATCCAGGGCGACAAGACCCTGGTGGAAATTCAACTGAACACGGTCTCCACGAAACCCAGGGCGAATCTTGCTAAGCCAAGCCCGCCGCGCTGACCACAACTGTGCCACTCGCCAACAAGGCAAGCCGTCCTTAGTTCGCCACTTTCGCCCGCGTGCTCCGCTAGCCCCGGTAGTTCACGGGGA
>NZ_JAALED010000107.1:0-4307 GCF_014145155.1 Dietzia sp. B19
GGGTCGGCGGCCGGGTGGTCGCCGACGGGCCCGTGGTGCCGGACGTGCCCGGGCTGTTCCTGCTCGGCTACGGCGACTGGTGCGGCGCGGCCTCGGCGACCCTCATCGGGGTCGGTCAGTGGGCGAAGGCGGCCGTGGCCGCAGCTCTCGGCCGGTGATCAGGCCCTGAGGCGCGCGACGATCTCGACGAACTCCTCCGCGTAGCCCAGGTGGGTCCGCAGTCGCTCGAGCCGTTCGGTGGCCTCCGCCTCGATCTCGGCGATCAGCGCGGCCGATCCCGCCGGGTCGTCGGCTCGGCGGTCCAGGGCCCGGCAGAAGTCGCGCATGCGTTCCAGGCTGAACCCCAGGGGCTTCATCCGGCGGATGAGCAGGAGCCGCTCGACGTCCCCCGGCGTGTAGAGGCGGAACCCGCCCGGGGAGTGCGCGGAGGGGCTGACCAGACCGAGTTCGTCGTAGTGCCGCAGGCTCCGGATCGACAGCGCGGTGCGCTCGGCGACCTCGCCGATCTTCATGGTCTGCTCGCCGCGACTTGGCCCGCCCACAACTCTCCCGTTACGGTAGCTTTCTACTCTCACGCCGTGTGAGAGTCCTGACCCCGACTGTAGGTGATCCGTGAGCACCGAGTTCCCGACCGGCGTGCTGCCCTCGTTCCGCGCCGCGTTCTCCTCCCCCGCCCGGCTGCGGACCGAGGTCCTCGCCGGCCTCGTGGTGGCCCTCGCGCTCATCCCGGAGGCGATCTCGTTCTCCATCCTCGCGGGCGTCGACCCCCGGGTCGGTCTGTTCGCGTCCTTCACCATGGCGGTCACGATCGCCTTCACCGGAGGACGCCCGGCGATGATCTCGGCGGCCACGGGAGCGATCGCGCTCGTCGTGGCGCCGGTCGTGCTCGAGCACGGACTGGACCACCTCATCGCCACGGTCCTCCTGGCCGGGGTGCTGCAGGTGCTGCTGAGCGTGTTCGGGGTCGCGAGGCTGATGCGGTTCATCCCACGCTCGGTGATGGTCGGATTCGTCAACGCGCTCGCGATCCTCATCTTCTCCGCCCAGATCCCGCACCTGGTGGGCGTGCCGTGGCTGGTGTACCCGCTGGTGGCGGTGGGGCTGCTCGTCCTCGTGTTCTTTCCCAGGCTCACCACGGTGATCCCCGCGCCCCTGATCGCGATCGTGGCACTGACGATCGTGGTGGTCTGGGTGGGGTGGACCGTCCCGAACGTGCACGACCAGGGCGAGTTGCCCGGGTCGCTGCCGACCCTCCTGCTGCCGGACGTGCCGCTCACCCTGGAGACGCTGCAGATCATCGCCCCCTACGCGCTCGCCATGGCGCTCGTGGGGCTCATGGAGTCGCTGATGACGGCCAAGTTGGTCGACGACATCACGGAGACGCACTCCGACAAGACGCGTGAGGGCTGGGGTCAGGGCGTCGCCAACCTCGTCACCGGTTTCTTCGGCGGGATGGGCGGTTGCGCGATGATCGGGCAGACGATGATCAACGTCAAGGCCTCGGGCGCACGGACGCGGCTGTCCACCCTGCTCGCCGGCGTGTTCCTGCTGGTCCTCGTCGTCGTCCTGGGTGACGTCGTCGGACTGATCCCGATGGCCGCACTGGTCGCGGTGATGATCATGGTCTCGGTGGGGACCATGGACTGGCACTCGATCCATCCCCGGACACTGCGGCTGATGCCGCTGTCGGAGACCCTCGTCATGGTCGTCACCGTGGCGGCGACGGTGTGGACCCACAACCTCGCGATCGGCGTGATCCTGGGGGTGGTCACGGCGATGATCATGTTCGCGCGCCGGGTCGCGCACATGACGACCATCGAGAAGGTCGCCGAGCTCGACACGGACCACGACGGGGCGGTCGACACCCGCACCTACCGGGTCACGGGCGAGCTGTTCTGGGCCTCGAGCAACGACCTCGTGTACCGGTTCGACTACTCCGGCGACCCCGAGCACGTGGTACTCGATCTCACCGACGCCGACATCTGGGACGCCTCGACCGTCGCCACGCTCGACGCCGTGCAGCAGAAGTACGCGGCCAAGGGCAAGACCCTCACGGTGATCGGACTCGACGGTGCCAGCAGGGAGCGGCTCGACAAGCTCTCGGGCAGGCTCGGCGCCGGGCACTGAGTGCGGGTCGGTCCCGAGCGAATCCCTCCGGCCGGGCTTCCGGAAGCATCGATGGGCATCTATATTGATGGATGTCGATACGAGGCTTGGAGGCCGACATGTCCCGATCCGTGCACGACGCTCCTCTTCCCGAACTGCTCATGCCTCAGACGCAACTCCAGCGTGACGCCCGCGAGCTGGCCCGGCACTACGGGGGCGTGTTCAGTCCGCAGACCGTCGAGCGCGTGGTGTTCGAGTCCTATGCCGCGTTGCGTCGAACCGCGCGGGTCACCGCCCATCTGCCGTCGCTGTCCCGCCGCTTCGCGACCGACAGGCTCAAGGCTCTCGCGCAGGCGGAGGGGCGGGTCGCCAAGGACGTCCCCGAGGTGCTCTTCATCTGCGTCCAGAACTCGGGGCGCTCCCAGATGGCCGCGGCTCTCATGGCGGACCGGTCGGAGGGGCGGGTCCACGTCCGGTCCGCAGGCTCGCTCCCGGCGTCCGGGATCGACGAGAACTGCCGGGCGGCCATGGCCGAGGTCGGGCTCGACCTGACCTCGGAATACCCCAAGCCGCTCACCGACGACGTGGTGGCGGCCGCCGACGTGGTGATCTCCATGGGGTGCGGGGACGCCTGCGCCGTCTATCCGGGCAAGCGGTACCTGGACTGGGACGTCTCGGACCCCGCCGGCCAGGATCTCGACCGCGTCCGCTCCATCCGTGACGACATCGACGACCGGGTCCGCCAGGCCCTGCCGGAGATCGTCGGCATGACGCCCGCGACCGCCCCCGGTGCTCCGAGTTCGGGTGGTGCGACCAGGGAGGCGGCGTCGCCCTGAACGGTCCTCAGGCTGAACGGTCCTCAGGCTGACCAGTCCTCAGGCGAGGCGGAGGCCTCGGACGTCGACGATGTCGCGGATCTGGGAGAACGCCTCCGGGACGATGCTGTAGTGCGCCATCCGGCCGCGTTGTTCGCGGGTGACGAGTCCCGCCTCGACCAGCTTCTTCATGTGATGACTCACGGTGGGCTGGGAGATCCCCAGCGGTTCGGTGAGGGTGCACACGCAGACGTCATCGCACTCCGCCGCCGCGATGTGCGAGAGCAGGCGGAGGCGCATGGGGTCGGCCAGAGCCTTGAACCGGGTCGCCGCGGCTTCGGCCTCGGCCTGGGTGAGCGGCCCGTTCGCGCCGGCGATGCAGCAGTATTCGGCGGGCTCGGGCGAGGTCATGGTCCCAGGTTACCCGGACGACCGGGGCGGGGGAGGCCTGTGGATGTCCCCTCTTGCCCATTCGAAAGTGTGTGCGTATACTAGAACACTAGTTCGATACAATGTGACGGCGACGTACGAGTGGGCGTACGGGTGGAGGTGAGGGCGTGGACGAGACGGCTGGTGGCGCGACAAGTGGGGTCGGTCGTTCTGGTCACCCGTCCCCGCTCGGGAGGTTGTCCGATTCCGCCCGCGACACCTGGGTGGCGGAGAATCGCGCCGCCGGGGCCCGCCTGGCCGCGTGTTACGAGTTGTTCCGCGAGTGCGTGCGCCAGGACGAGGCCGGGGCGGGGGACGGTTCCCCGCCCGGGCACGCGGTGGTCGACCCGTTCGACGTGTGCACCGGCTACGTCGTGGCGTCGATGCCCATCTCCTCTGGCCGCGCCGCCGCCATGATCAGCCTCGCCGCGGACCTGACCGAGCGCTACCCGGCCGTCATGGAGGCGCTCTCGGCCGGTCGGATGGAACAGCGCGCAGCCGAGTTGTTGGCTCGTCAGATGGCCACGGTCGATCCGGCCGTCCTGTCCCGGGTTCAGCAGGAGGTCGTGGAGGACTACCTCGCCGCCATCGAGGCCGGCGAGCGTCCGGGCGCCCGGTCGGTGCGCGACTCCGTCGACGCGATCATCGCCCGCTACGACGCCAACGGGATCCGCGAACGAAGAGACGCCGCCGCCCGCGGACGCGGAGTCCACATCCGCAAGGGCGCCGACGGCATGACCAACCTGTGGGCGACCCTGGCCTCCGACGAGGCCGCTGTGCTGGCAGAGGCCATCGACCAGCGCGCCGCAGAGTTCGCCAACCCCGCCCCGGACACCCCCGCGGAATCAGCGCAGGCCCGCGCCGACGCCGAGGGGGCGGACATGTCGAACTATCCGGTGCCCGAACGCCGCGCGGACGCCCTGCTGTCCCTGGTGTGCGGAGACCGGGGCCGCGCCC
>NZ_JAALED010000108.1:0-4148 GCF_014145155.1 Dietzia sp. B19
CGTCTCAATTGATTTGACACGCTCCGCACCCCCCACGGGCGGCTGGGCGTCGGGGGGGCCGGTGGCACCGGGCGGCAGCGGTCGACCCGCGCGCGCCTCACCGCCGGTGCCCAGGGCATCCAGCGAGCCGGGGAGGTCGAGCGCGCCGTCGAACATCATGTGGTCCCCGCGGATCGCGACGTCGAAGTTCGTGACGAAGCGCTGCAGGGCGTCCAGGGTGGGGGCCACCTCGTCCCCGAAGCCCTCCATGTCCTCGAGCAGGACGGTCAGTGTGCGCAGTGACGGCGTCAGGCGCCCGTCCGTGGCCGAGGTGAACTGCTCGACCTGCACTGTCAGGGCGGTGGTGGTGTCCATGAGTGCGGTGATCGTCTCCCGACTGGCCGCCGCCTCCGAGACGAGGTCGGCGGACACCCGCATGCCGCGGTCGATGAGCTCGCGGCGACCGGCGAGCGAGGCGTTGACCCGGTCCAGGGCGAGGATCGTCCGGTCGATCTCGTCGCGGTTCGCCTCGTACAACTCCAGGGCGCGGTCCCCACGCTCCCGGATGCGCCCGATCTCCTCACCTCGCCCGTCCAGGGCCACGGTGAGCTCCTCCATCACCGAGCCGAGCTGCGCGATCCCACTCCCGTTGAGCAGCAGTCCCAGCGAGGCGAGGCTGGACTCGAGATCCGGACCGACGCCGGTGTGCACCCGCGGAACGACCCCCGTGTCCTCGAGTAGTGCACCGGTCGCGGGCGCCGCCGGCGGGGTGAGCGCGATGAACGGGCTGCCGAGGGCGGTGGGCAAGCGGATCTCGGCGAAGACGCCGGCGGGGACGCCGGAGTCACCCTCGAGGCGGACGCCGATCACGGCCTCGGTTCCGTCGGTGCCGACGCTGCGGACCCGGCCGACGAGGCGTCCCCCGTAGCGGACCTCCGCTCCGGGTGCGAGCCGGTCGGCGCGCTCGAACCGCATCTCCACGTCCGCCGAGCCCTCCCCGGTGTCCATCCCCAGGGGAACAGACTGGAGTGCGAGTTGTGGCGTGTTCACGGCCACCATCGCCGCACCCCCGAGCAGTGCCACCCCGAGGAGGGCCACGAGTCCGCGCACCAGGTGCGGACGGGTTCTGGTCTCACGCATGGCTCTCATCCACCCCCCGCGACTCGTTCGAACGCCCCGACCAGGCCGATCGGGTCACTCTGTTCGACCGGGAACATGAGCGGGTTGGTCAGGCCGGCGCCCGTGCACAGTGGGAGCGGCTCACGCCGGCAGAGCTCGCGGCCACGGGCGAAGTGGGTGATGTTGGACGAGACGTTGAGGCGGATGCGCGCGCGACCGTCGGGTCCGATCCCGGCCGCGAGGTTCTCCATCATCACCGGGTACAGATCCAGGAACTCCGCGAAGTCCGCGCGGTGGCGGGCGTACAACGCCGTCACCTCGCGGGTCGCGGTGGTCGTCCCGGTGATGTCGTCCCCGCGCGCGGCGACGATCGCGTCGAGTTCGTCGAGGATCACACGGAGGTCCTCCGCCGGGGCCGCCACGTCGATCTGGTCGTCCCGGAGCTGCCGACCCAGGTCGTCGAGTCCCAGCACGAGGTCGCGCATGGTCTGGTCGCGACCGCCCGCGGCGTCCATCAGCACCGCGAGCTCGGTGACGATCGCGTCGAGATCCTCGGCCCGGTCCCCGCCCACCGCCGAGACCGTGGACAGGTTCCTGATGGCCCGGCTCAGCGTCTCCCCCCGGCCGTCGAGGGCCTCGGCCCCCCGGTCGAGACCACGTGCCACCTCGTCGGCTCCGGGCGAGAACGCCGAGCTCAGGGTGTCCAGGCTGGAGACGAACTCGTCGAAGTCGAGGGGTGCCCGCGTCCGCTCGGCCGGGATCACCCCGTCGTCCGGGAACGCCGGCCCGCCCACGTAGGCGGGGGTGAGCTCGACGAACCGGTCGGCGATGACGGCCGGGTTCATCACCACAGCCCCCACGTCCGCGGGCAACCGCGTACCGGGCTCCAGTGAGAGCCGCACCCGTGCGAGGTCCCCCGTCGGCTCGACCTTCTCCACGATCCCCACCTCGACCCCCACGATCCGGACCTGCGAACCGACGTACACGCCCTCGGCGGAGGCGAACTCGGCCGTGATCACCTGGCGACCGCCGTCTCCCCGGGCGCCGGAGAGCAGAGAGGCCAACACCAGGACGGTGGCGAGGGCGGTGACGAGGATCGCGACGACCCTGGTCCGGCTCACACGTCTCAGTTGCATCCGTCCATCACCCCCAGGGCGCAGAGCGCCGAATCCGGGATCGGGCCGGTCGGTGTGGCGACATCCGTCCACGGGCCGTTCCCGGCCGCGTCCGTGACCGCGCGGAGTCCTGGTGGCATCCGGGTGAGCACCTCGTCCATCGCGTCGATGTTCCTCTGGTAGGTCTCGCTGATCGAGCGCATGTTGCCCAGCACGCGGTCCACGTCCTCGGCCTCCTCGTCGAGCAGCACCCGCACCCGGGTCGCGAGATCCTCCAGGGACGACACGAGGGAGCTGAGCGCCTCACGACGCTGGGTGAGCACGGTGACCAACACGAGTGACTGGTCGGTCAGAGCTCGGATACCCGCCTCCTGCGAGACGAGGACCCCGGTCAGTTCGCGGGTCGTGGTGACCACCCCGGACATCCGCGCGTCCTCGCGGGCGAGGAGACCCAGGGCCGCGGAGACGTCGTCGATCGACTGACCGGCGGCCCCGGCGTCCTGCGGCAGGATGCTGTCCAGGCTGTCGATCATCGCGCTGACGGCCCTCGTGTCGAGCTCCTCGGCCAGGTCCGTGACCGCTCCCCCGATGTCGTCGATCATGTACGGCGACGTGGTGCGTTCCACCCCGATCCGCCGGTGCGGGCCGAGGTCCCCCCCGCCCGCCGGCGTGACCTCGAGGAACCTGTTCCCGAGGATCGACTTGAGACCGATCGTGGCGGTGCTCGCCTCGCCCAGGTCCTGGCCCCGGTCGAGCCGGAACCCCACCACCGCCAGCCCGTGCTCCAACGTCAGGGAGTCCACGCGGCCACTGGGCACGCCGGCCACCAGGACCGGGTCCCCCGTCCGTACCCCCCCGGCGTTGGCGAACTCGGCCGCGTAGTGGTCGGTGCGCAGGACGTACCAGAGTCGGAGCAGGGCCATGCTCGCCGCGAAGACCGCGATGACCAGCAGGATCGATGTGGCTCCCACGAAGACGGTGTTGCCGCGACGGGTGTGCCTCGGGTCGCGGACGAGGTCGACCAGACTCTCCCGCACCATGGTGATCGGACTCATCGGCACGCCCCCGAGTTCCGGTAGCCGAACAGGCTGGTCTCCCAGTCGTCCCACTTGACCGTGAAGTTGCACATGTAGAGGGCCAGGAAGCCACCCTTCTGAGCCTGGGCGTTGACCTCCCGGGCGAACAGCGGGGCCTTGCCCATCGCGGTGTCGAACGCCGGGGTGTTGGGGATCCACCCGTCGGTCGTGTGACGAGCGGCGTCCACGCTCGCGCGGAGATCCGGATCGGTCTCGCGGAGCATCGAGGCCAGTGTCGCGGTGGCCGCGTCCCCGCGCTCGATGAGCACCGCGAGGTCGTTCCCGCCGCCGTCCGCGAGCGCCCCGGAGACGGTGTCGAGTCCCCTGACCAGCCGCTGGAGGTCCTCCTCCCGCTCGGTGAGCGTGGTGTTGAGCGCCGTGATGTTGTCCGCGAGCCGGGTGTACACGTCCTGTCTGCCGACGATGTCCCGGCTCAGCAGCGCCAGGCGGGCGAGCAGGACGTCCATGGCACCCGGTTCGCCCTGGAACGCGGCGACCACGGTGCGCGAGAGGGTGTTGACCTCGTCCGGCCGCACCGCCTCGAACAGCGGCTTGAACCCGTTGACGAGCGCGGTGAGGTCCACGGGATCGGTGGTGGCCTCAAGCGGGATGCGCGTCCCCTCCGGCAGCGGGTCGGCACCGCCGACGGCCGGTCCGCCGTCCTGTGGGGGATCGAGGGAGAGATAGCGGATGCCCAGCATGTCCCCGTAGCGGACCGACGCGCGCGCGCCACTCGCGACCGGCGCCGAGCGCTCGACCTCGAAGTCGACGACGGCGATCGTCTCGCCCAGGGGGCCGACCTCCCGCCCGACTCCGAGCACCCTGCCCACGCGGACGCCGGCGACCGTGACCTCGGAGC
>NZ_JAALED010000109.1:0-3059 GCF_014145155.1 Dietzia sp. B19
CCGTCGGCGGCGGCGACCTCGGACGGCGTGGCGACCGGCGCGTCGGCCTGGGCGACCATCATCCGGTTGGTCTGTGCCGAGAGGATCGGCCATTCTCCGCTGTGGGGGCGGGTGGGGGCGGCCGTGGCAGCCCGGTCGACCCCACACTCGGCGTGAGCGAGGATCAGGGTGAGGTTCCAGCGCTCGGCGCCGCCCGTGCCGGTGGCATTGACGCGCAGCCGCAGCTGGGACAGGGCGTATCCGGGACCCTCCTTCCTCACGTGCTGGAGGGTGGCGACGTAGTCGTAGCTGCCCCAGCTCCGGTACCCCGTCTGCTCCGAGTTCGGACCGGGCATCGCCACGCGGACCTCCTGCTCGAAGAGACCGTTCCGCCCCAGGATCACCGGCCCGTCCGAGCTCAGGGTCGCCGCCCCGGCGGTGGGGGAGCAGGCCGCGGTCGCGCGAATCGGGTTCCTGCCCGAGTAGCTGACCAGGTCCGCCCCCAGGATGCTGGCCGTCCGCACGTCCAGAGATCGGGTCTCGGAGACCGCGCCGGCGGTGGCGGAGGCCACGCCGGTGGGGTTCCCGTTCTCGCACCGCGACTGCGCATCGAGCGTCGAGCACGAGAATCCCACGGTGGTCAGGGGGAGCAGGTAAGTGGGAAAGGAGCCGGTGCTGCTGTGCGTCGCCGGACCGACGACCTGGCGGGACGTGTCGGGGCTCTGGCGGAAGGCGGTGACGGCGCCGACGTCGCTGTCCCGGACCGCTCGTTCCATCTGGCCGAAGGTCGACATCGCGCGGGCGAAGCGCGTGTTCTGGTGCGGATTGGCGGCCCCGAACTCGGCCGCGCCCACTGCGCTGTCGGACCACGTCGCCTCGGTGGGCCGGATCGAACCGAGTGCCAGGGCCGTCGTCAGGAGCAGGGCGAGGGCGCCGAGGACCGCCACGAGCGCCCGCACCGGATGCTGCCGGAGGGTCACCGCGCGACCTCGTCGTCGTCGCGCCCCGGCCAGAAGGTCCACAGGACCCCGAGCGCGGCGAGCAGGGTGATCGAACCCAGGACCAGCGGGTTCCCGGCCCAGACGATCACGTTCGCCAGCCCGGGCACCGACCACAGCACCTTGCGGACGCTCTCGACCCGGTACATCCCCGGATCGGGGTTCGGATTGGCGTCGCCCTGCATCAGGATGAGCGCCTCGCCGGGCACCTGCGGATGGACCTCGATCACCCGGTGGGTGACGGGCAGCCGGCCGGGACGGTCGACGGTGACGACGTCGCCCACCCGGATCTCGTCCGCACTGATCTCCTTGACCACGGCGACGGAGCCGGTGGGGATCGTGGGGGACATGGACCCGGTCTTGAACATGATGAGCGTGATGTTCATCGTCACCGCCGCGATCACGAGACCGACCGCCACCACCCCGCCGGCGGCGAGCAGATTGGCCAGCCCGCCGGCGAGGTAGGAGCCGAATGACCTGCCGGGGGCGCGGTGCGCTCCCGCGGTGCGGGCCGGGGTTCCGCTGTGGGACATCGTTGCTGCGGTCTGCACGGCCATCACCTCTCGCGTGTCGTTCGTCGGTCTCGGATCAGTTGGTCGTCGCGGGTCAGGCGTCGTCGCTCTGCGCGTCGAAGTTCCAGAACACGGGGGCGGGCGCGATGCCGGCGGAATCCAGTCCGGCGGTCGGGGCGAGCTCGGCGCGGAAGCACAGCCACTTGTAGTCGTTCTTCTCCACGCGGGTCGTGGACGTCGTGGGGGCGGCGAGTGTGCCGGCGGGCTTGAAGTTGGTGGCGGCAGCGGAGCAGTTGGACGGCGGGGTCGAGCCACCGCCGAGCTCGGCGATCGACACGGCGACCTTGCTGGTCAGCGCGTTGGAGGCGACGCTCTGCTGCGCGATGGTGACATCCGCGCCGAGCTTTCCCTTGTTCTCGTGCAGGCCCACCAGCTGGTAGACGGGCACTCCCGGGACCAGGGCCTTGGAGGCGGGTCCGAACTGCATGGTGCCGGCCTTGTCCTTGGTGACGAACTCGTTCCACCCCTCGGTGGCGTTGAAGTGGGCCTGGATGTTGAAGTCGCTGCCCGTGGTACCGAACTCGCTCACGCCCCACGCCGTGTCGGACCAGGCGGCCAGGGTCACCGCGGCACCGACGCCGAGCACCAGACCGGAGGCCATGATGGCGCGGGTCTTCTTGCGGCGGTTCTGCTTCGGCGAGGCAGTCGGGGAGGTCTGGGGCGTGGTGCTCATGGGTGGGCCTTTCCGGTGGAGGTGAGGGTGGGCGCCAACACTCTTGTTGACGTATCGCATTTATTATCGTTTACCTACTCGCCGGTAGCAAACGGAAGTAACGGTTTTGTAAACAACGTCACAGTTTCGCGATTCGCACCAAAAGTGCAGTTCAACAGGGAACCTGACATGTGTCTCATCTTCCATGCTGCGAGGTATTGGGAGGTCGCAGCCCTATTTGGACGCTATGCCAGGACTGTCGGAGGCCTGAGACGGATCGCGACGGCAGCGACGACGACAGCAACAACGACACGCGACGACGAGGCATCCAGCCCGGCCGCGGCACCCGACTCAGGTGACAGCCCCACTTGGCGGGCATCTCGCAGGTCCCAGAGCCGAAATCCCGGCGAGAGGTCCGCCAACCGCGGCGTTGCGAGGAAGGGGTGAACAGGAGCGCGGACGGACCGCGCTCAGGAGCCGCGCAACTCCCACATCCGTAGAGCGAGGCGTAGCTCCATCGCGCGGTCGCCGCGACGCCATCCGGGGCCGAGGACCGAGTCGAGCCGGTCGAGCCGCTGGTACACGGTGTTGACGTGGACGTAGAGCCGGTCGGCGGTACCCGAGGGGCTGGCATCGGCGTCGAACCAGGCGCTCAGGGTCTCCAGCAGGGCGGTCCCGCGGTCGCGGTCGTAGCGGCGGATCGGCCCGAGGTTGCGCTCGATGAACTGGGTGACGTCACCGCGGTCGACCTCACTGAACAGCAGCCCGTACAGGCCCAGCTCCTCGGTCGCCGCCCCCTCGCCCGCGCGCCCCAGAGCCACGAGCAGCTGCGCGGCGCGCCGGGCCCGCTCGACGTGG
>NZ_JAALED010000110.1:0-4684 GCF_014145155.1 Dietzia sp. B19
ATCGGGCGGCGGCGGCCGACCGGCCCTCCCGGCTCAGGTGCCGTGGCCTGCCGAGCCCGACTGGGCCGGCGACCTCGTCGAGCCCGTCGTCCCCGGTGAGGAGTTGTCCCGGGACCAGACGCTCGTCGTCGTCCGCGGGGGGCAGCAGATCACCGGCACCCAGATCGCCCGGGCGGATCCTCTTCTCCCACGGCACCCACTCCGGGGCCACCACCGAGTCGGGACCGGGGAGGAGCGAGATCTCGTCGACCGTCAGCTCGCCGCCGGGGACCAGCGCCAGGACGCAGGCCCAGTACCACCCGCGGTAGCCGGGGAGGTCCGAGGCGAACCGGTGCGTCGTGGTGAACGGCGCCTCGACGACGGCCCCCCGGTGCTCTCCCACGCCGTCGGACGCGAACTCCTCCACGGCGGCACGCGCCACGTCAACGCCCGAGGCCAGTCTCTCGCGCAGGGCCTCGTCGAAGCCCGAGGCCTGATCGGTGCTCACGGGGTCCGCCTCCTGATCCGTGCCTACCTCGGTGTTCACCCCACCCATTATGCGCGTCATCGCGACAGCGTCGCGGTCCGGCCCGTAGTACGGCATCCTTGACGCATGCGCAGCGTCCTCGGCACCCTCGGCCCTCTCGCGGTCTCCCTCTCCCTCGTCGGCGCCGTCGCGGCGTGTACCGCGACCGGTTCCGACGACGCCGGGAGCGCCACGTCCCCCGGCGCCTCCCTCGCGCCGTCGAGCATGCCCACCGGCTCCGGCTCCGGCTCCGGTTCCGGGTCCGGCGACGCGGGCGGCGGACAGGTGCCGGTGGGCCCGGCCGAGCCCCGGCCCGTACGGGGTTCGGTCGAGGTCGTCCGGACCCTGCCGCACGATCCTGAGTTGTTCACCCAGGGTCTGCAGGTGGTGGGCGACGAGATCTACGAGTCGACGGGTGAGTTCACCCGCTCGCAGGTGCAGCGCCGCCCGCTCGCCGGCGGCCCGCCCACCGTCTCCGTGCGGATGGCGGACGACGAGTTCGGCGAGGGCCTGGCCGTCACCCCGGACACCCTCTGGACCCTGACCTGGACCAACGGGATCGCCCACAACCGGGACCCCCGGACCCTCGAGGTGCGCTCCGAGGTGCCGTACGTGGGCGAGGGCTGGGGCCTGTGTTACG
This sequence comes from Dietzia sp. B19, assembly GCF_014145155.1. Lineage (NCBI taxonomy): Bacteria > Bacillati > Actinomycetota > Actinomycetes > Mycobacteriales > Dietziaceae > Dietzia > Dietzia sp. B19. The sequence continues at coordinate 1,146 of NZ_JAALED010000110.1, forward strand.
ACGGCGAACGGCTGATCATGAGCAACGGCTCCGACCAGCTGACCTTCCGCGACCCCGTCACCTTCGAGCCCACCGGCACGGTCTCGGTGACCTCGGGGGGCACACCCGTGGTCCGGATCAACGAACTCGAGTGCGCGGACGGCACCGTCCTCGCCAACGTCTGGATGACGGACGAGGTCATCCGCATCGACCCCGCCACCGGCGCGGTCACCGCCATCTACGACGCCTCGGCGCTCGAGCGACCCCGGCCGGCCAGCCGGGAGGCGGTTCTCAACGGGATCGCCGCGCTCCCCGGTTCGGAGAACGTGCTGCTCACAGGGAAGTTGTGGCCGACGATGTACGAGGTGCGCCTCATTGGCTGACCGCTCCCCCGGGCCGACCCGTCGAGCCGCGGCCACCGTCGGCCGGGGCGTCCGGCGGGTCTTCCACGCCGACGGGGCCGACAGATCGGGCCTGTCGCAGCTGAGTTACGTCACCGTCGCCAACTTCGCGTGCGACGCCATCCTCGCCGTCGCCCTGGCCAACACGTTGTTCTTCTCCGCCGCCACCGCCGAGTCGCGGAGCAACGTGGCCCTGTACCTCCTCGTCACGGTCGCCCCGTTCGCGCTGATCGCCCCGGTGATCGGACCGGCCCTCGACCGGCTGCGGAGCGGGCGGCGCCTCACGGTGTCGTTGACCTTCACCCTGCGGGCGGTGCTCGCGGTGATCCTCGCGCTCAACTTCGACTCCTGGCTGCTGTATCCCCTCGCGCTGGGGATGCTCGTGCTGTCCAAGACCTTCGGCGTGGTCAAGGCGTCGATCACCCCGCACGTCCTGCCGCCGGCGCTCGACCTGGTCCGGACGAACTCCCGGCTGACGGTGCTCGGCCACGTGGGCGGGTCGTTGATCGCAGGGGCCCTCGCCGGAGCCGTGTCGTGGGTGTGGGGCTCCGACGCGGCCCTGTGGCTGCTCGCCGCGGTGGCGCTGGTGACGGCGTACATCGCGATGACCATCCCCGCACACGCCGAGGCCTCGCTCGACGAGGAGTCGGCGACCCTGCGCGTGGACCGGGGCCGCCCGCTCGTCAGCGGGCTCAAGGCCGTTCTCACCCGGCCGCTGGGCCGTCAGGTCCTGGCCAACCTCTGGGCCGTGTCGATGGTCCGGTTCATGACCGGCTTCCTCACCCTGTTCCTCGCGTTCGTGGCCAAGGCCCAGGAGAACGCCACCGCGGCGGAACAGGCCGGGATGCTCGCGATCGCCGGTGCGGCGGGAGGACTCGGCACCTTCGTGGGGAATGCCGTGGGCGCCCGTCTCCCCCTGGGCCGACCGGGCAGGATCACCACGACGGCGGCGGGCGCAGCGCTGTCGGCGGCGGTGGTCGCGGCGTTCCTCGGCAACATCTGGGCGGCGGCCCCCCTCGCACTGGTGGCGGCGGTGTGCAGCGCGCTCGGCAAGGTGGCGCTCGACGCGTCGATCCAGACGGACATCCCCGACTCCGCACGGTCCTCCGCGTTCGGCCGGTCCGAGACGGCGCTACAACTGGCGTGGGTCGCGGGCGGTGCGCTGGGGGTCCTCCTCCCGCCGGACTTCACTGTGGGCTTCAGCGTGATCTCGGTCGTGGGCGCCCTGCTGTTCGGCCAGTCGCTCCTGACCGCGCGCGGGTCCACCCTGGTACCGGGGCTCGGCGGCAACCGACCCAGGTTCCCCGGAGCGCCACGTGACCCCCGTGCATTCGGCGCGCGCCTGCTCGGCAGAATGGAGGAGTGAGCTCTCACAGCGATGCCCCCGCGTCCGGCACCCGCGTCCGCCCAGTCACCTGGGCGATCCTGGCGTGGGTGATCATCATGGTCGCCGCGATCGTCGGAGCGTGGCAGGGCTCCGCCTCACGTCACGGGGCGGTGCCGGCGATCACCGTCGCCACCGACCGCGACCACGTGGAGGTACTGCCGTTCGCCGCGACGGACCTCGACGGCACGAGCTACACCAACCCGGTGGGTGAGTTCACGGTCACCGGTGAACACACCCTCACGGTGCGGCTGCCGGTGGAACTGCGCCGCGCCACGCTCGACGTCTACGAGATCCGCGCGGACGGGTTCCGCGAATACACCCTCGAACCCGACGGCCCCGGCGAACTACTCATCCCGGTCACCCTCCCTGACGAGGGACGGATCGAAGGACTGGCACTCCGCGGGGTCGCGCTCGTCTACGCGGCGGACGGCTCCGAGACCATCCTCAGCGGCGAGTGGTCCGTCGGGATCACCTACACGGACTGAGCCGGCAGGTCACGCGTCCAGTTCGCGGGCGACGGCGCGGAGCACCGACGCCACGCGACCCGACACCTTGTGGTCGGGACGGTGGCCGCGCCGCAACTCGGGTTGGACGGTCGTCTCGAGGACCTTGATCATGTCCTCGACCATCCCGTGCAGTTCATCGGGCGAGTGCCGTGGGCCGCCACGGGGGGCACGATCCTGCACGGTGGCGGGCTCCTCGTGCACGACCACCCGCAGAGCCTGGGGGCCACGCCGACCGGAGACCATGTCGAACTCCACGCGCTGGCGGGGCCGGAGCGTGTCCACCCCGTCCGGGAGCGCGTCGGACCGGACGTAGACGTCCTCCCCGCCCTCATGGGACAGGAAACCGAAACCCTTCTCCGCGTCGTACCACTTGACCCTGCCACTGGGCACCGCGAACCACCTCTCCACACGATCGCGCACACGTGCGACCGACATCCACCACGAATCACTCGAGACTACCCTCGCCGAGGCGGTGGCCCGGAGCCCCCGCCGGGCCGGTAGCCTCCCCCGTGTGACCCCTGACGCCCGACCCCCAGCCGACGAGCCCGACCCCTGGGCGCCCCACGCGGCCGAGCCCGCCCCGGTCCGGCCCAGACGCCGCGGTCTGTTCGTCGCGGCGCTCGCCGTCTTCGCCGTCGGCGTGGTCTTCACGATCCTCGCCGCACTCACCCCGTTCGTCCTGGACCGGGACGCGCCCACCTTCCTGTACCTCGGCGCGATGGTGTTCACCCCGGTGGGGTTCCTCCTGGGACTGCTGTACGCGATTCTCGGCTCGCGACCACCCAGGGTGTGACGGAACCCACCCTCTCGCGAAGTTCCAGGTAACAGGCCGATAACGCCGCCTTCCGCCTTGCTGCGTGACCTGGTTTTATCTCAGAATGGTGACGATCCGGCATCAAGCCGCTACTGTTCGGGGCAGACTCGTCAGCGAGTTGGCATCGGACGCACCACCGAACCCCGCCCTGCGGCCGATGCGACATTGACCGTTACCGGGCGGGGACGGGGGACCCGATCAGGGCCCACCTCGGGCCGGCGACCACAGGTCGCCTTGGGGTCAAGCCGCCGCAGGCGGCCGGGCGCACTCGTCCGAACCCGACAGCTCACCCCGTAGGCACAGAGTGAAAAGGACTGACGCGTATATGACCTCGAACACCGGACGCCACCGCGCTGCCGCCACCGCCTCCGCGCCCAGGACGGCGGTGAAGGTCGTCCTCGCGGGCACCGCGTTCTCCGCCGCGGGGCTCGCCCTCGCCCCGGCCGCCAACG
>NZ_JAALED010000111.1:0-3140 GCF_014145155.1 Dietzia sp. B19
GACCCGGCCCGAGCGCGCATCCTGGCCCGAGGGGCGCGACCCGGCCCCGACGGTGTCCGGGCGGGATCGGCCGCTCAGGCCCGGCGGCTCACGGCCGCCACCACTGCCGCAGTGGAACGTCCCAGGTCATGGTGTCGCCGAGCCGGACGGCCAGGATCTGATGGAGCTGGATCTTGTTGTGCTCGAAGCCGTACTGGCAGGCACCCATGTAGAGCCCCCACAGCTTGGCCATGGGTTCGCCCACCTCGTCGACGGCCTCGTCCCAGTGCTCGACCAGGTTCGCGCACCAGTCGCGCAGCGTGAACGCGTAGTGCTGGCGGAGGTTCTCCTCGTGGACCACCTCGAACCCGGCGTTCTCCGCCTCGAGGTGGACCGTCCCGGCACCGGCCAGTTCGCCGTCGGGGAAGATGTACCGGTCGATGAAGGCGCCCGCCTTGACCGAGCGCGAGTTGTCCGGCCGGGTGATGCAGTGGTTGAGCAACCGACCCCCCGGCCTCAGGTAGCCGTGCAGCCGGGTGAAGTAGTCGTGGTAGTTCCTGCGCCCGATGTGCTCGGTGATGCCGATGGAACTGACCGCGTCGAAGTCACGCTCGGGAACGTCGCGGTAGTCCATCAGCCGGACCTCGGCGAGGTCCCCCAACCCCTGGTCCCGGATCGCGGCCTGTCCCCATTCGACCTGCTCGCGCGAGAGCGTCACGCCGATCGCCCGGACCCCCCGGGCGGCCGCGTACCGCACCATCCCGCCCCACCCGCAGCCCACGTCGAGCAGACGGTCCCCGGCCTTCAGTCCGAGCTTGTCGAACACCAGCCGGTACTTGTTGTCCTGGGCCTCCTCCAGGGAGACCCCGGCGTCGGGGTAGCACGCGCAGGTGTAGGTCATGGAGGGCCCGAGGATCCACTCGTAGAAGCGGTTGGACACGTCGTAGTGGTAGCTGACCACCTCCGAGTCCCGCTTCTTGGAGTGCCTGCGCATGCCGTGCGCGACGCGACGCCACGCCGCGGGCACCTCCTGCTCGGGAATCGGCAGCATCGTGATGTTCTCGCGCCCGATCGAGCGGGCGATGCGCGCCATCGTCCGCAGGTCCGGCGTGTGCGTCATGGTCTTGCGGAAGACCTCGAGCGCGCCGAACACGTCATGCGGCGCACCGGGATGCACCCCGTCGACCTCGAGCTCGCCCATGAGGTAGGCGCGGGCCAGTCCGAGGTCGCCCGGCGCGGTGACGAAGTACTGCAGCGCCCTCCGGCTCGTCAGGCGTAGCACCAGCTCGCTGTTCTCCGGGCCGAACGCCGACCCGTCGTAGGCCTCGATCCGCAGGGGAGGCTCCCCCGTCGCGAACGCGGCGACGATCTCGCCGATGGTCATCCTGTCCGTTGTCACCGTGCACCCACCGACTTGTCATAGAGGGTCGCGAAGCGGCCCCGGGGATCGAATCGCGTCTTGAGATGTGCCGCGTGCTCGCCGCCGTACAGCTGGTCGAACTCCTCGCGGGAGTAGAAGACCTCGGAGTAGAGCGACTTGTGCCCGCCGAGCCGGGAGACCTCCTCTTCGATGCGCCGGTTCCACGCCCCCTCGGCCATGCCGGGCTCGATCGGCGCGGAGGACCAGAACCCGATGTTGACGTACGTGGTCTCCGGCGCCAGCGGATACAGCGGCCACGGCCGGTCGGAGCCGGGGCCGCCGCCCACACCCGGCGCGGGCGTGGACTCACGCAGCCGCAGCGGGCAGATCCACAGCGGCTCGATGGGCACCTCCCGCAGGAACCACTCGAGGAACTCCTCGGTCCGGTCGATGGTCACCTCGACGTCCTGCACCACGCGCTCCCGCGGGCCCTCGCCCTTGAGCGCGCCGATCCTGTTGCCCAGGTCGTATCGGTGGTCCAGGCCGATGATCTTCCAGTACGCCGACGACCTCAGCAGCTGTTGCGGCCACCACCGGCGGATGCCGGGGTTCTGCACCCCGAACGCGCGCGAGCACCAGAACCAGTCGGTGTCCCAGCGCCACAGGTAGTCGCGGATGGTCAGCCGGTCGCGGGCCACCGAGCCGGCGGGGCCGCCGTGCTGGATCGACCGGTAGTAGATCGCCTGCTTGTCCCGCACCCCCGTGTAGTCCGAGACGGGGCCGGGCTCGTCGGTCCGCCGGCCCAGCGTCAGGTAGGACTCGCCCGCCGAGAAGACGACCCCGTCCAGGAAATCGACCTCCTCGTCGTCGTACGACCCGGACTCGCCGATCCGCGCCAGCCCGTCGGTCAGCGCGGCGAGGGAGTCGAACCGGACGTGGCGCAGTCCGACGTACCGCTCGACCGGTTCGAGCGCGATGCGCAGCCGCACCGCGTACCCGAGCGAGCCGTAGGAGTTGGGGAACCCGCGGTACAGCTCGCGCTCCCGGTCCGTGCCGTCGGGGCGGGCGGTGACGATCTCGCCCGTGCCGGTGAGCACGTCCATCTCCAGCACCGACTCGTGGGGCAGTCCCAGCCGGAAGGAACTGGACTCGATGCCCAGTCCGGTCACCGCGCCGCCGAGGGTGATGGTCTTGAGCTGCGGCACCACGAACGGCATCAGCCCGTACGGCAGGGTGGCGTCCACCAGGTCCTCATACGTGCACATGCCCTGGACGTCGGCGGTGCGGGCGTCCGGATCCACGGAGACGACGCGCGTCAGGCCGGTGGTGTCGAGGCCGGGCGACGACGACGAGGCGCGCGGCCTGAAGAGGTTGGACGTCTTCTTGGCCAACCGGACGGGCTCACCCCGGGGGACCGCCTCGAAACTGGCCAGGAGCCGACGGACACCCTCCTCGTGGCGCCGGGGCCCGACGATCAGCGATCCGGACAGACGACCATGAGTGCCCATGCGTCCCACCCTAGTAGCGGTCGGCCACCATCGGAGTTGATCCGGCCGCGGCTCACCCCGGTGGTCCGGACACGGGTGTCCCGTCACCTCGGCGGGCGGGGAGCGGAGACCGCGTGGGTCCCGTCTCGAACACGTCTCGATTGGGACACCGGTCATCTCGGTCGGGCCAAACGATCCCGAGCCCGGTGGCCGGGTACGTAGCCTTCCCGGCAGACCGACCACGCACCCGTCTCCACCGCCACGAGCAGACCGTGCATCCGCACCACCCTGTCACCGACACCGAGGAGGGCCCG
>NZ_JAALED010000011.1:0-2953 GCF_014145155.1 Dietzia sp. B19
GCCCCGCCGGCCGCGCCGGACTCCGCGGCCCCGCCGGCCGCGCCGGACCCCTCAGCCCTCACGCGTCATCCTCTCCATGTACGCGGCGATCGACCGCCCGGCCTCGGGGCCCTCGTAGGCGGTGACGATCTCCTCGATGCTCCCGCGCTGCCGGATGCGACCGTGGTCGATCCACATCGCCGAGTCGCACAATTGGGCCAGGAACTCGTTGGAGTGGGAGGCGAAGACCAACATCCCGGACCGGGACACCAGGTCGGCCAGCTTGACCCGCGCCTTCTTCATGAACTCCGCGTCCACGGCTCCGATGCCCTCGTCGAGCAGCAGGATCTCGGGGTCGATCGAGGTCACCACGCCCATCGCCAACCGGACGCGCATGCCGGTCGAGTAGGTGCGCAGCGGCATGTCCAGGTAATCGCCGAGCTCGGTGAAGTCCGCGATCTCCTCGATCTTGGCCTTCATCTGTTTGCGGGTCTGGCCCAGGAACAGGCCACGGATGATGATGTTCTCGTACCCGGTGATCTCCGGGTCCATACCCACACCCAGGTCGAACACCGGCGCCACACGACCCCTGATCCGGGCGGCGCCGCGGGTGGGCTCGTAGATTCCGGACAGCAGCCGCAGCAGCGTGGACTTGCCGGCGCCGTTGTGCCCGACCAGCCCGATGCGGTCCCCCTCGCGGAGGGAGAGGGTGATGTCCTTCAGGGCCTCGACGACGACGACGTTGGACGAGTTCCGGCCGATCGCGCCTCCGGCGGAGCCGAGGACGGCCTTCTTGAGGGAGCGCGATTTGGCGTCGAAGATCGGGAAGTCCACGCACGCGTCCACACAGTCGATGGACACGCCGCCGGGGGTGGGTGTGGCGGGGCTCATGGGATATACCTCCTACACCCAGTACGGGACTCGGGAGCGGAACCGGCGCAGTGCGACAAAGGCGAGGATCAGCCCCACGGCCGTGCAGGCCAGGACGATCCACCAGTGGTACGCGGCGACGGGCTGGCCCAGCATGGGGGCGCGGACGATCTCCAGGTAGTGGTAGAGCGGGTTGAGCTCGGCGATGCGGGCGCGGTTGGCGATCTCCCCGCCCTGCTCGTACAGCGTCTGCGTGGTCCACACGATGGGGGTCATGTAGAACAGCAGCTGAACCATGGAGTCCAGCAGGGGCGCGATGTCGCGGAAGCGGGTGGCCAGGATGCCGAACAGCATCGCCACCCAGACGCCGTTGACCATCAGCACCACCAGGCCCAGGACGGCCAGCAGCAGGTCCCAGCCCAGCGGTCGCGGGTAGATGAGCATCAGCACGACCCAGATCACCAGGTTGTGGCACAGGAACAGGAACTGCCGCCACACCAGCCGGTAGACGTGGACGCTGAGCGCGCTGGGCAACTGCTTGATCAGGCCCTCGTTGGAGATGAAGACCTCCGAGCCCTCCTTGATACAGCCGGAGATGAAGCCCCAGAGGATCAGGCCCACGGTGACGTGCGGGAGGAACTCCGCCAACGGGATCTGGAAGAGGATCGAGTACAACAGCCCCAGCGCCGTGGCCATGACGCCGGTGGCGATGGTGATCCACAGCGGCCCCAGTGTGGAGCGGCGGTAGCGCTGCTTGATGTCCTGCCAGCCCAGCGAGAGCCAGAGCTCACGCTGGCCCAGCCCCTGGCGGAGGTCGGCCACGGCCCGGCGGAAGGTGTGGGAGTCGCTGACGATCTCACTGCGGACGCGCTCGTCCGGGAGCGTCGCCGAAGCGGGGTCGGGAGTGGGCTGGTCCTGCACGAAGGCGAAGCCTACTAGAGGTGTGGCCGGTGGCAGCCCCGCAGACAGGGCGCGTACACATGAGTGATGACGACCAGTACCCAGATCCAGCTCGTCAGCCGCCCCCGCGGCTGGCCGACCCATGACGACTTCCGCACCGTCGTCGTCGACCTCCCCGCGATCGCCGAGGGCGAGGTGCGCGTGGCCAACGAGTACCTCTCCGTCGACCCCTACATGCGCGGCCGGATGAACGAGGGCCGCTCCTACATCCCGCCGTTCGAGCTGAACGAGACGATGACCGGCGGCGCCGTCGGGCGTGTCGTGGAGTCCCGCTCCGACGCCCACCCGGTCGGCGCGGTCGTGATGCACGACCTCGGCTGGCGGGACGTCGCCCAGGGCGACGGCCGGCAGTTCCGGGTGGTGCAGGAGATCGAGGGCGTTCCCGTCTCGGCGTACCTGGGGATCCTCGGGACCACGGGCCTCACGGCCTACGTGGGGCTCCTGCACATCGGGCGGGTCCAGAAGGGCGAGTCCGTCTTCGTCTCCGGCGCGGCCGGTTCCGTCGGGTCGGCCGTCGGGCAGATCGCCCGGCTCATGGGCGCCTCGAAGGTCGTCGGCTCGGCCGGGAGTGCGGAGAAGGTCGACAAGGCCACCTCGAGCTACGGATTCGACTCCGCGATCAATTACAAGGACGGACCGGTCCGCACGCTGCTGCGCGAGCACTTCGGTCGCGAGAACGGCGAGGGCATCGACGTCTACTTCGACAACGTCGGCGGCGACCACCTCGAGGCCGCGCTGGACCTGATGAACGACGACGGTCGCCTGGCCCTGTGCGGCGCGATCAGCTCCTACAACGCCACCGAGCGCTCGCCCGGCCCGGACAACATGTGGCACGCCATCACCCGCGGGCTCACCCTGCAGGGCTTCACCGTGAACAAGTACATGCACCTGTTCAAGGAGTTCGCGGAGAAGGTCGGGCCGTGGGTGGCCTCGGGCGAGGTCGTCTTCGACGAGACCGTGGTCGAGGGCATCGACAACTCCGTCGACGCGTTCCTCGACCTCATGCGCGGGGCGAACGTGGGGAAGATGCTGGTCAAGATCTGATCAGCGGGGGCCGGCCCGGGCGCGACCCCACCGTGGGGCAGGGTGGACCCATGACGTCGACTCCTCGAGCCGCGCCCGCCTCCCGCCTGCGACGACGGGC
>NZ_JAALED010000112.1:0-5809 GCF_014145155.1 Dietzia sp. B19
CGGCGACCGACCCGCACCGGCGGTCTGGCCCGGCCCCCCGCACGTGGTGCCACGCTCGACCTGCTGCGTCGCCGCCCCGTGGGAACCCTGGTCGGCGTGACCGTGGTCGCGGCGATCGGGTGGGCCGTCCCGCTCCTGGGGATCTCACTGGCGGCCTTCCTCGTCCTGGACGTGATCCTGGGACTCGCGGCACGACGCGCACGCGGCTGACATCCGGGGAGGGCGCTGGGGTTACCCTCACTCCCATGGTGTCCAGGAGCGCGGGCGTCCTCTCCTCGGGCGCGCAGGCGATTCGCGCGTTCACCTACAGCTCCCCGGCCAGATCCGCGCTCGCGGCGTTCGCCTCCGCCATCGCCCTGTTCACCGCACTGCTGATGATGCCGTGGGCCACGTCCTCGGGCAGCTCGCCGGAGCTGCACGACGCCGTCTTCACGGCCACGTCAGCGGTGTCGGTGACGGGTCTGACCACGGTCGACACGGCCGCCCACTGGTCGTCAGCGGGTCAGGTGGTCATCCTGACGGCGATCCAACTGGGTGGCCTGGGCATCGTCACCATCTCGTCGATGCTGGCACTCTCGGTCACCCGGCAGTTCGGGGTCCGCACCCGCCTGCTGGCGCAGACCGGGACATCGGCGGGCGGGTTGGGGGAGGTCGGGTCGCTGATCAAGACGATCGTGGTCTCCTCGGCCGTGGTCGAACTGGTCATCGCCCTGATCCTCACCCCTCGGCTGATCGCCCAGCAGGGCTCGGTGGGCGACGGGATCTGGCATGCCGTCTTCTACGCCGTCTCCGCGTTCAACAACGCCGGCTTCATCCTCCACCCCGACGGCCTGGCGGCGGTGGCCCACGATCCCGTCGTCTTCTGGGCACTGATCTGCGCAGTGTTCCTGGGCAGCCTGGGTTTCCCCGTCCTGTTGGTCCTGTGGAAACACCAGTGGCACCTCGGCAGGTGGAACCTCCACACCCGCCTGACCGTCGAGTTCAGTGTCCTGCTGATGCTCGTCGGGGCTCTGGGATTCGCGGCGCTGGAGTGGAGCAACGTCGCGACCCTCGGCGGGGAGAGCGTCACGGACAAGCTCCAGAACTCCCTGTTCGCCTCGGTGATGATGCGATCCGGGGGTTTCGCGGTGATCGAGCCGGCGGACACCAGGTCGTCGACCATGTTCATCACCGACGCGCTGATGTTCGTCGGCGGTGGTTCGGTGTCGACCGCCGGCGGGGTCAAGGTCACCACCCTCGCCGTCATCTTTCTCGCCTTCCTCGCCGAGGCCCGAGGGCAGGAGGACACCACCGCTCACGGCCGCGCGCTGCCCACGTCCTCTGTCCGGATCGCCGTGTCCGTCGCAGGGATGGGACTGACTCTCGTGTCGGCCTCGGCCCTGACGTTGATGGTCCTCACCGGCGAGGACCTCGGACGCCCGCTCTTCGAGTCCATCTCCGCGTTCGCCACCTGCGGTTTGAGTTCCGGCCTGAGCGCGGAACTCGAGCCCGCGGGGGTGTACGTTCTGTCCGGGCTGATGTTCGCGGGCCGCGTCGGCATCATCACGTTCGCCACCGCGCTCACCATGCGAGCCCAGCGCACCAGATACCGCCTACCCACAGAGAGGCCGATCATTGGCTGACCGCAACCGTCGCCAGTCCCCGGTGCTCATCGTGGGCCTGGGCCGCTTCGGCGTCTCCCTGGCCACCCAGCTCGTCTCCCAGGGGCGTGAGGTGCTCGCGGTGGAACGGGATCACGGACTCGTGCAGAAGTACGCCGACTCCCTGACCCACGTGGTGGAGGCGGACGCCTCCGACATCGAGGCACTCCAACAGCTCGGCGCGCAGGACTTCTCCACCGCCGTGGTGGGCGTGGGGACCTCGATCGAATCGTCCGTCCTGGTGGCCGTCAACCTTGTCGACCTGGGCGTGGAGCACGTGTGGGCCAAGGCGATCAACAAGGCCCACGGAAAGATCCTCACCCGGATCGGGTGCCACCACGTCGTGTTCCCCGAGCACGACGCCGGCGTCCGCGTAGCGCACCTGGTCGCCAACCAGATGATGGACTTCATCAAGTTCGACGACAACTTCGCGATCGCCCGCATGCTCCCCCCGAGGGACGTCGTCGGACGCACCATCGATCAGTGCCGCCCCCGCAGTCGCCACAAGGTCAACATCGTGGGGATCAAGCCTCCCGGCCAGCCGTTCCACTACGCGGAGCCGGAGACCTCGATCGGTGCGGAGGACGTGATCATCGTCTCGGGGCATGTCCGGGACCTCGAGAGGTTCGCCGACCATTCCGACCGGAAGCGATAGCTCCGGCGATCTGCTGCACCAACCACAGTCCGCCGCCCACGAACAGCAGCACCCCGGCCAGCCGGTAGTCCGCATCCGCCCGCCCGGACAACGGGGACACGAGGAAGCCGCAGCTCAGCAGCCCCAGCACCGGAACCACGGTCGGCGCCCGGAAGTGCGCGTGCTCCACCGGCTGCCGGCGCAGGACCAGAACCGCGAGGTTGGTGACCGTGAACACCGCCAACAGCAGCAGTGAGGTGGTCCCGCCGAGGGCGGTGAGGTCGGCCAGGGCGACGAGCCCGGCCGCCAACACGGTGGTGAACAGGATGGCCACCCACGGAGTCCGCCTGCCGGGCAGGACGCGGCCGAGCGCCCGCGGCACCACCTTCTCCTGGGCCATGCCATACACCAGCCGGGACGCCATGAGCATGTTGATCAGTGCCGAATTGGCCACGGCGGCCATGGTGATGAACGCGAAGATCCAGATCGGGAACGCCGGGGCGCCCGTCGCCACCACCGTGAGCAGCGGGGTCTCCCCCTCGCCGAGTTCCTCCGGGCTCACCAGGGCCACCGCGGAGATCGCGACGAGGACGTAGATCAGGCCGGTCACCGCCAGTCCCGCGAACATGACCTTGGGGAAGATCCGCACCGGATCCTTGGTCTCCTCCGCCATGTTGACCGAGTCCTCGAACCCGACCATGGCGAAGAAGGCCAGGGCGGTGGCGGCCGTGACCGACCGGACCGGACTCTCGCCCGAGGCGGTGTCGAACTCCGTGACGCGCGAGAGATCTCCCTGGCCGTGTCCGATCGCCCACGCCCCGATCGCGATCACGATCAGGAGGCCCGTGAGCTCGATGGCCGTGAGCACCACGTTGAGGCGGACCGATTCGGAGACGCCGCGGAGGTTGACGGCCGCGACCGCGGTGATGAACGCCAGGGCGATTCCGATCAGCGGCCAGGTCCGGGACATCAGGTCGAGCCCGACCGCCTCGTTGAGGTTCCCGGCGAAGGCCAGGGCGGCCGAGGACGCCGAGGTCAGACCCGAGGCCATGACGGCGAAGGCCACGAGGAAGGTCAGGATCTGGACCCGGAACGCGCGGTGTGCGTACACGGCGGCGCCGCCGGCCTTCGGGTACTTGGTGACCAGTTCCAGGTAGCTCGTGGCGGTGAGGACCGCGACGGCGAACGCGATGAGGAACGCCAGCCACGCCGCGCCCCCGACCTCCTCGGCGACCTTGCCGGTGAGGGCGTAGATGCCGGTACCGAGGATGTCCCCGACGATGAACAGCAGGAGCAGACCCGGCCCGATCACCCGCTTGAGGGCCGGTGGCCGCAGGGCGCGCGTCGGCGCGGCCAGGCCGGGGTCTCCCGCGTCCCGACCCGGGGCGGACGGGGTATCGGTCATGGACACCTCCCACACACCGGAACGGTCGCCGATCCGGTCAGCATCCCACCGAACGGGCGTGCCGGAAGCGGCTCCGGGTATTGGCGGGAGTCGCCTGTGATCGGGGCAAGAAGAACGCTGGTCTTGGTTCGACTCCGGGACTAGATTCCGGACATGACAGTCACCGACGAGCTGCTCGAGGCCGCCTCGGCCTACCGGTCCGACTTCGACAAGGGCGACCTGCCCATGCCGCCCGGCCGCAAGATCGCCGTGGTGGCGTGCATGGACGCCCGCCTCAACCCGTACGGGCTGCTGGGGCTGTCCGAGGGTGACGCGCACGTGATCCGCAACGCCGGAGGCGTGGTCACCGACGACGTCCTGCGGTCCCTCACGATCAGCCAGCGACTCCTGGGCACCGAGGAGATCGTGCTGATCCACCACACCGACTGCGGCATGCTCACATTCCGCGACGACGACTTCAAAGACCAGATCCAGGCCGACACAGGACTGCGTCCGCGGTGGTCACCAGAGGCGTTTCCAGAAGTGGAAGCGGACGTCCGCCAATCGCTGGCGCGCGTCGAGGCCGACCCGTTCCTCCTGCACGGCACCGCTGTTCGCGGGTTCGTCTACGACGTGGCGACCGGGGACCTGAGTGAGGTCACGCGCGGATAGGTCCGCCTCGCCATAGGGGCGCACGGGGTCCGGAGAGAGCGATGGATGACGACCGTGCGTCTCGGGGGCCGTTCCCGGGTAAGTGTGCATCGCTCTTACCCGCTCTGGGTCACGGGCCGACCTCCCTTGTGCGCCGCCAAGCGTTGTTGGGTCTTATTCGGCTGCGTAAGCGATGCTCTCGCCCGCCAGCAATGCATCGCCTTGAGGCCGCACACTTGGACGCTTCAATAGTATCTATTTCGGGCATTATTGAAGCGGCAGCACTCGTTGGGAACTGCAAAAGTAGCCCTATGTGTAATAATTGCAGTATGAAACTGGGGGAAGCGACGGAGGCCGTCTTGGATCTTGCGGCCCAGCAGTGGGGCCTGTTCACTGCCGCCCAGGCCCGAGAGCTGGGTGTTAGTGCCGTCCTCCTGAGTCGCCTCGTGGACCGTGGAGTACTGCTGCGGGTGCGTCACGGGGTCTACGCGAGCGCCTCAACCCCAGTGACGACCGTGCTCGAGGTTCGGGCGCAATGGCTGGCCTTGAAACCGCATGCCCTGGCCGCTGAGCGCAGATACAACGACGACCAGTACGCGGTCGTCTCCCACGAAACCGCCGCGCAGCTGCATGGAATTGGCGATCTGCCCAGCGAGGCGATCATTTTCACCACGCCCGGCCGACGACAGACACGCCAGCGCGGTGTTCGGTTCGTCACCGCAGCGCTGTCCCCGGGGGAAGTCATCGACATGGATGGATTGCCGATCACCACCGTGGAAAGAACTGTGTTTGACCTGGCCCGTGCCGGGCATGAACCGGGACACCTCATCGATATGCTCGCCGATGCGCTGTCCAGGGGTCTAACCACCACAGATGACCTGGCAGAGGCTCTCGCGCCGGTAGCTGAGAACTTCGGAACTATCCGCAACACCGCGCCAGCAATGCGCGCTCGTCTGGAGGAACTCTTCCCGAGCCACCGCGCTGGCGATGACCACCTCGCCCGCATGATGCAGCAGGCGATAGCGCCGATCCAGGAACAGCTCCGCGAGATCGCCGCCAGAACTGCCCCGAACCTTAAGCTACCTGCGTCGGCAGCATTAGACTCGTCGGCGATGCTCTCCCCAGCGCTCCGAGAGAAGCTGGAAACCCAAGCCAGCACTACCGTGCAGGCCTTCGGGGACGCGCTAGCCGCTACCGGTGGTGGTTATGGCAGCAGCGTTGGTGGTGGCGCTAACTGGCTTCGTCAAGAGCGAAGCAAGACCAGTGACACCGAGGACGACGACCAGGCCGGCCGGGACGATGCCTGAACCCAGACCGCGGGCCACTCATGGCCAGATCACCGCCGGGCTACGCCAGTTCGCTAAGCAGCAGAAGTTGACCCCGAACGCCGTCTACAGCAGGTTTTTCCGCGAAGTGTTCCTCGCAGAACTGATGGCCACCGACCCGGTGTGGGTCCTTAAGGGCGGCACCAATCTGGACCGTTCCCGTTCTGGTGGACAC
>NZ_JAALED010000113.1:0-8430 GCF_014145155.1 Dietzia sp. B19
CCGGCAGGTCCGCATGGCCGCCGGCTCCCTCGTGCTGGTGGGCGTGACGGCCTCGAAGGTGCTCTCCCCGAAGTTCGCCTACCTCGCCGGCGCCATCGGGGCCGGGCTGACCTACTCCGCCGCGAGCAACTCCTGCGCCATGGCCGCCGCCCTGTCGAAGATGCCGTGGAACCGCTCGGCCGACGAGCCCGGACTCGGCTCCGTGCTCGACTCGCTGCCCGCCCGCTCCTGACCCACCCGACCCCCGACACCGGAACCGGCGCCCCGCCGGAGAAAGGCACCTGACATGGAGATCACCACGATCATCGTCGTGGCCCTGGCCGTCCTGGTCGGACTGTCCCTGGGCCTGCTCGGCGGGGGCGGTTCCATCCTCGTCGTCCCGCTGCTCACCTACATCGGCGGACTCGATCCCAAGGAGGCCATCGCCACCTCGCTGTTCGTCGTCGGCGCGACCTCGCTGGTCAGCCTGTTCGGCCACGCCCGCAAGGGCAACGTCCGGTGGCGCACCGGCCTGATCTTCGGCGCCGCCGGCATGGTCGGCGCGTTCGGCGGCGGGTTGGCCGGCGGCTACATCCCCGGCACCGTCCTGATGGTCGCCTTCGCGATCATGATGATCGCCACCGCGGGCGCCATGATCAAGGGCCGCAGGGACCGCGACGGCCAGAGCACCACCCATCACCACCCGCTGTGGCGGATCCTGCTCGACGGTCTCGTCGTGGGCGCCGCCACCGGACTGGTCGGTGCGGGCGGCGGATTCCTCGTCGTCCCGGCCCTGGTGCTCCTGGCGGGTCTATCGATGACCGTCGCGGTGGGCACGTCCCTGCTGGTCATCGCCATGAAATCCTTCGCCGGACTCGGCGGCTACCTCACCTCGGTCAGCCTGGACTGGCCGCTCGTCGCCGCCGTCACCGCCGCCGCCATCGCCGGTTCCTTCGTCGGCATCCGGCTCACCTCGGTCGTCCCGGAGAAGGCGCTGCGCAAGGGGTTCGGCTTCTTCGTCCTGCTCATGGGAGCCTTCGTCCTGTCCCAGGAACTGCCCTTCCCCGCCGCACCGATCATCCTGGGCACCGTCGCCATCCTGGGCACTGCCGCGGCCACCTGCCTCCTCGCCGCCAAGGACCGCTGCCCGCTGAGATCCGCCACTCCGATCGCCGCGCGGGCCTCGTGACGCGGAGCTGAACGGCCCCGACCGCACGGACCACGGCCCGTGCGGTCGGGGCCGTTCCCGTCGACGCCGGTTGTCCTCCGACCGCGGTGCGCGCACCATTCGCGTCATGGATACAACTCTGCTCTGGGACGGCTGGGAACCGGTCGTCCACTCCGTCGTCATGGTCGTGTGCGGTTTCGTCGCCCTGGTCGTGATCCTCCGGGTATCCGGCCCACGCACCATGGCCAAGATGACGCCCCTCGACTTCATCGTGGCGGTGACCATCGGTTCGGCGTTCGGGCGCACACTCACCGCCACCGAGGTGCCGCTGGCGCAGACGGTCCTGGTGTTGGCGCTACTCGTGGGCGTCCAGTGGTTGTTCGCGGCGGTCCGCGCGCGGTCTCCGCGCGTCCGGTCCCTGCTGGACAGCCCGCCGATCCTCCTCTATTACCAGGGACGGATGCAGGGCAGGGCGCTACGGAGCCACCGCCTTCTCGAGGAGGACGTCCACACCGCGGCCCGGCAATCCGGGAAGGGTTCGCTCGAGCAGGTCGCGGCGGTGATCCTCCAACAGGACGGCAGCCTGGGGGTCATCGGTCGCGACGATCTGGGCGACGCCTCGAGCCTCCTGCCCTTCACGGGCCGACACGACATCCGTGACAACGAGGGCTGATCGAGGGATAGCTCGAGGGATAAAGAAATCATCCCCGACCGGTGGCGTGAGGAATATCACATCGTTACGGCGACCCCACTGTGCTAGGGAAAGGCGGGGTCATGGATCAATTCAACCGGAGGGCCTTTCTCGCGCGGGCGTCCCTGTTCGGTGCATTCGTCAGCGCGGGCGTCGCGTTTCCGGGCGCCCTGAACGGCTCCCTCGAAGCGGTGGGACGAGCGAACGCCCAGGGCACGGGGAGTGCCGTCCTCGACGCGGTCGAGGAGTTCTCCCTGGACACCATGCGGGCGCTGTGTGTGATGGTCATGCCCGGACCCGACGAGTGGTCGAGGCAACAGGGCACGCCGCGCGAGGACCCGGGACCGATCGAGGTCGGCGGCGGCGAGTTCATGAAGGACCTGTTCGACAACTACCTCGCGATGGGCGACCAGCTGGCCCGACCGCTCGCGCTGGGACTCGGGACAGCTTCGCCACCGTCGCCGAGGCCGTGGAGTGGATGCGTCAGTCCCGGGTCCAGATCCGGACATCCGGAGACCCGGTCACCGGCACCACCGTCACCGTCCACCTGGCGCTCGACGACCGCAGCGGCGACTCGGCGATCATCGAGTACATCGACGGCGAGCCCCACATCTGGCATGACCGGTCCTACACGGTGATGACCAATTCGCCGCCGTTCGCAGAGCAGCTCGAACGCCTCCACGAGATCGAGGGCTTCGGCGGTGACCGCCCGCTCCCCGGGGGCACGGACGCCGACGAGAGGTTCGCCCGCGCGGCCTTCTACCTGGACCGGCTCCCGGCGCCCGCCGACCGGACGAGGGCTGTCGCGGAGCTGCTGAGCGTGATGCGCAACGCGTCCCAACCGTTCCGCGTGCCGGATCCCGACCACCCCAACGCCTCCACCACCCTGTGGCGGACCATCACCGACCACGTCGACGGTGTGTACGTCTTCGAGGACACCGGTCGGCCCAACATCGTCTGGGTCCGGCTGGACGGCCTCGACCTGTCGGAGGGCGCACCCGTGCGCAAGCTCGACCTGGTCGCCGACACCGGGCTCGAGGGGGGACTGGTCGGCGAGGTCAGCGCGCACTTCGAGGCGACGGCCCCGATGGAGTTCCTCCGCGCGCCCTGAGACCCGCGCTCAGAAGACGGCGATCCCCAGCCGTCGGCGCACCCGGAGGTCCCACAGGTTGAGCGTGTAGACCACGCGCAGCGGCCTGGACAAGACCAGGTCGAGCGCGGCCGCGAGATTCACGATGATCCGGCGGCGCCGGAGGTCCTGAGGGGTGATGGTCCAGCGCATCTCGTCACGGATCCGATCGGGGACCGCGAACTTGGTCATGGACAGACTCCACGGGCCGAGGGTCTTGTGCGCGAGAGTCCCCAGCTGCTTCATCCGGATCTCGAGGACCGTGAAGTCGGCGAGCGACTGGAGGTACTCGCGGACGGTGTCGTCGATCCGGACGCCGTCGATGCACTCGGCGAATCGCCGCTCGTACTCGGTCCAACTCGCCGGCCACCGGGCCTCGGGCACGTTCAGGGTGGTGCCGAGCGGCCGCGCGAGCTCGATCACCCGGTCGAGCTCCGCCTCCGACAGCGGCCCGTGCACCATCTCCCACTGATCGGTGTAGTAGCGGACCAGACACAGCGCCACCCACGTCTGTGAGGCCGCGGAGTTGGCGTTGTAGCGGACCGGACTGGACCCGGTGGAGTAGACCTGCGCGTGGATCTGCCGCACCGCCTCGTGGAAGAACTTCCGGTCCTCCTGGTTCCCCAACGTGGCCACGGCGAGGTACTGGGCGGTGGTCCTCCCGCGCTTGATCGGGCGGAGGTCACCGCGGCCCCGGTCCACCCGGCTCTGTACCACGCCGTACCCGACGGCGGGGTCGGCGAGTTGCATCACCACGTTCGCGGCGGGGAGCCAGAACCACAGGTGCGTGGACAGGTCCGGGAGGTGCCGGATCCTCATCGGGTCGAGGCCTGCGTCGACGGATCGCGTTCCTGGGTTCATCACGTCACTCCCTGTGCACTGCGCGTGCCGCGCGATCATGTCGTATGTGGCCGAGTTTCAGATCACATATATCTTACATTGGGATGCGAGGGGAAGGAACCCACCGCTCGACCGGGACGCCGGGACGCCGGGACGCCGGGACTGGCAGGATAGGGTTGCCTAACTTAAGGAGGCCCCCGTGGCAGATGAGCGCAAGCGCCCCACCCCGACCACCCTCACCGTGCTGCGCACCGAGACGGTGAGCGCCCACATGGTCCGGGTCGTCCTCGGCGGCGCGGGGTTCGACGCCTTCGCCCCGCGCGCGGAGACCGACAGCTACGTCAAACTCGAACTGCCCTCCGAGGACGGCCCCGTGGTGCGGACCTACACCGTGCGTCGCGTCGACCTCCCGGCCCGCGAGATCTGGATCGACTTCGTCGTGCACGGAGACGCGGGCGTGGCGGGGCCGTGGGCCCGGACGGTCGCGCCCGGGACCGACGTCACCGTCCGGGGGCCGGGCGGCGGGTACCGTCCCGACCCCGAGGCGGACTTCCACCTCCTCGCCGGGGACGAGACCGCGGTCCCCGCGATCTCCGCCGCGCTGGAGGCCCTGCCCGAGGACTCGGTGGGAGCGGTGTTCCTGGAGGTGGGAGACGACGACGACGAGGTGTCGCTCACCGCTCCGGAGGGGGTGCGGATCACCTGGCTGCACCGCGGGACCCCCTCCACCCACGCCGGCCCCGGACGGATCGACGGCGACGCGCCGCTGGTCGTCGCCCTCCGCGAGATGCCGTGGCCGGACGGCGACGTGCAGGTGTTCGTGCACGGCGAGGCCGAGACCGTGATGAAGCATCTGCGCCCCCTGCTGCGCTCCGGACGCGGCGTCCCGGCCCGGCGGGCCTCGATCTCGGGATACTGGCGCCGGGGCCGCACTGAGGAGGGTTTCCGCACCTGGAAACGCGAGTTGGCGGAATCGGAGCCGGATCAGCAACCCGTGAGGTGAGTCCCGGGTTACGCGGTCGGTGTGACCCGGTACCCTCATGTGCCAGCACTGTTAACGCATCCGGCCCCTCACGCTCACCCGTGACCGTAGACAAGGCATGGCACATGGCATTCTCACGCGCGACGCTCTTCACCGGACTGGTGGCCACCTCGGCACTCGTCCTCGCAGGCTGCACCGGCGGCTCCGACGATGACGCCGCCGGTGGCGGCGGCGAGTCCTACACGATCGGCATCAACCAGCTCGTCCAGCACCCCGCTCTCGACGCGGCCACCGCGGGCTTCAAGGAGGCCTTCGCCGACGCCGGTGTCGAGGTGGAGTTCAACGAGCAGAACGCCAACGGTGAGCAGGCCACCGCGCTGACCATCGCGCAGCAGTTCGCCGCCGACGACCTGGACCTCGCGCTGGCGGTGGCGACCCCGGCCGCCCAGGCGATGGCCCAGAACATCATCAACATCCCACTGCTGTTCACCGCGGTCACCGACCCGGTCTCGGCCGAGCTCGTCGACTCGATGGAGGAGCCGGGCGCCAACGTCACCGGCACCTCGGACGCCGCGCCGATCGACGAGCAGCTCGAGCTGCTCAAGGAGATCGTCCCCGACGCCGAGCGCGTCGGCATCGTCTACGCCTCGGGCGAGGTCAACTCGCAGGTCCAGGTGGACCAGGCCGAGGAGGCCGCCGGCCCGCTCGACCTGGAGATCGTCACCCAGACCGTCACCTCGGTCAACGAGATCCAGCAGGCCGTCGAGGCGCTCGGCGACGTCGACGCGATCTACGTACCGACCGACAACATGGTCGTCTCCGGTATCGCGGCTCTCGTCCAGGTGGCCGAGAGCAAGCAGATCCCCGTGATCGCCGCGGAGGAGGGCACCGTCTTGGGCGGCGCCGTCGCCACGCTGGGAATCGATTACACCGAGTTGGGCCGCCAGACGGGCGAGATGGCGCTGCGCATCCTGCGCGACGGCGAGGACCCGGCCACGATGCCCGTGGAGACCGCCGCCGAGTTCACCTACGTGGTCAACGAGGACGCCGCGGAGCGCCAGGGCGTCACCATCCCGGAGGACATCCTCGCCGAGGCTGAGAAGAAGTGATCGGCGCCGTCGAGGTAGGCCTCATCTACGGGGTCATGGCGCTGGGGGTCTTCCTGACCTTCCGCGTTCTCAACTTCCCCGACCTCACCGTCGACGGCAGCTTCACCACCGGTGCCGCCACCGCGGCGACGGGCATTCTCGCAGGCTGGAACCCGGTGCTCGCGACCCTCGCGGGTTTCGTCACCGGGTTCCTGGCCGGGATCATCACCGGCCTGCTGCACACCAAGGGCAAGATCGACGGCCTCCTGGCCGGGATCCTCACCATGATCGGGTTGTGGTCGGTCAACCTGCGGATCATGGGAAGCGCGAACGCGCCGTTGCTGCGGCAGGACCACGCGTTCACCCCGCTGCGCGAAGCCGGCATCCTCGGCACCTGGGGTGGCGTCGCCATCCTCGCGGTGGCCGTGGGACTGCTCGGCCTCGTCGTCGTCTGGTTCCTCACCACGAACCTGGGACTGTCGATCCGCGCCACGGGCGACAACGGTCCGATGATCTCCTCGTTCGGTGTCTCCACCGACTTCACCAAGACCCTCACCCTCGCCCTGTCCAACGGCCTCGTGGGCATGTGCGGCGCGCTGTTGGCGCAGTATCGGGGCTTCGCCGACATCTCGATGGGCATCGGCCTGATCCTCGTGGGTCTGGCCTCGGTCATCCTGGGCCAGGCGATCCTCGGCCAGCGCAGGCTGTGGCTCGCGGTGTACGCCGTGATCGTGGGCGCGGTCCTGTACCAGCTCATCATCGCCATCGCGCTCGAGGTGGGGCTCAACCCGAACGACATGAGGGCGGTCACGGCCGTGCTCGTGGTGATAGCGCTTCTCGCGCCCAAGTGGAAGGCCGTGGGCGGACGATTCGGGCGCAAGCCCACGACCGCGGCCGCCGCGAACGAGCGCGCGGTGGCGGGCACCGGGACCGCCGTCGACGCCGGGCCCGAGTCCGCCGACACCGCCGCGACCGGCGCCAAGGAGACCTGACGATGCTGACAGTCACCGATGTGTCCAAGACCTTCTTCCCGGGCACCGTCAACGAGCGCCGCGCACTCCACGGTCTCAGCCTCACGATGGCCGAGGGCGACTTCGTCACCGTGATCGGCTCCAACGGCGCCGGCAAGTCGACCCTGCTCAACGCCGTGTCCGGCCGGTTGATCGCCGACGGCGGCAGCATTCAGATCGACGGCAAGGACGTCACCCGGTTGCCCGACCACAAGCGCGCGAAGTACGTGGGCCGCGTCTTCCAGGACCCACTGGCCGGGACCGCGCCCACCCTCACCATCGAGGAGAACCTGTCGCTCGCGGTACTCCGCGGCAGGCGGCGCGGACTCGGCCCCAGCCTGAACAAGAAGCGCCGCGCGCAGTTCGCCGACCAGCTCGCCATGCTCGAGCTGGGTCTCGAGGACCGGCTCACCGCCAAGGTCGGGTTGCTCTCGGGAGGCCAGCGGCAGGCGCTCTCGCTCCTCATGGCCGGGTTCACCCAACCGCGGATCATGCTGCTCGACGAGCACACCGCGGCCCTGGACCCGCAGCGGGCCGAGCTGGTCACCACGATCACCGAGCGGATCGTCCGCGAGGGCGGGCTCACCACGCTCATGGTCACGCACAACATGGAGCAGGCCATCCGGCTGGGCAACCGGCTGATCATGATGCACGAGGGCCGGATCGTCTACGAGGCCGACGACCAGAAGAAGGCGTCGCTCACCGTGCAGGACCTGCTCAAGGAGTTCGCCAACATCAAGGGCGCGACGCTGTCCGACAAGGCGTTCCTGGGCTGAGGCCCCGCCCGGCCCCGCCGCCCCGCCCGGCTCCCGCCCGGCCCGGCGCCCATCGAAAAGGTCGTTCCGCACACCCCCTCTCGGGCGATGCGGTCCGAACGCTCTTCCCGTCGGGGTCAGCCCTCGATTCCGGGGCGGTGGTCCTCAGCGTGCCGATCTGCGGGCACCGCCTCCCAGCCGTCGCCGCGACGGCGGACCAGCCCCCTCCGCCCGAACTCCTCGAACCACCCCGGGGCCGGCCACTCGCCCCAGCGCTCGGCGTAGTGGGCTCCGTTGCGCAGCAGGTCCTGCAGGTGCTCCACCGGCGGGGACGACACGGGGTGCCACCGATGGTAGGCGTGGGCGCCCGCCACCAGCACCACCGGCACCCGCCGGTACAGGAGCCTGCGCCCGAAGTCGGTGTCCTCCGCGCCGTAGCCGGTGAAATGCTCGTCGAACCCACCGAATTCCACGCGGATCCGTGTCCAGAGGTCGGCGTGCAGGGCGAAGGAGAGCGACCAGAACATCCCGAACTCGTCCGCCTCGAGTCGTCGGACGCCGTGCTCCGGGAACGGCCGCGCGGCGTGTGGGTCGGTGAGACCCGCCAGCTCGGAGGGATCCGGCGCCCCCGCGGATTCCGGCAGATAGGTGACCGGGCCCACCCCCACCGCGTCGGACGGGAGGTCCGCGTACCGGCACCCCAGGTCCGGGCCGGGCATGCAGTCGACGTCGAGGAAGATGATCAGCTCGGCGCCGGACCCCACCGCCCGGTCCCCGCCCGTGTTCCG